>CAYVKQ010000085.1:0-10786 GCA_964451945.1 uncultured Lentisphaerales bacterium | reverse complement strand
CTACCGGCTGTTCGACCGCTTCAACCCGCGCGCGACCAAGCGGGTACTGGTGGTCATCGCCGTGGCGATCCTGTTGGTGCGGATGGAGCATGCGCTGGAGGCGTGGGTGCCTTTCGCCGCGCTCGTCGCCGCGATGGCCATCGGCTTTGTCATGCTCGAGAAACAGGAGCACATGGCCCATGAGATCTCGGCCAAGCTTGGCAAAATCTGGGTGTTTGCCGAGATCGTCCTCTTCTCGATGGTCGGAGCGCAGGTAAACCTGCCGATGGTCTGGCGGGCGGGGGCGGCAGGGGCCGTGCTGGTTGCCGTGGGGATCGTGGCGCGCGGGGCGGGGACGCTTCTCTGCCTGGCCGGTGGCCCCCTGACGCTCGCGGAGCGGTTTTTCGTCGTCGTGGCCTACACGCCGAAGGCCACGGTGCAGGCGGCGATCGGGGCGGCGCCGCTGCTGGCGCTGCGCGCGGCGGGGATGGCGACCGGTCCCGGCGAGGTCATTCTGGCCGTGGCGGTGCTGAGTATCGTGCTCACCGCTCCGGCGGGCGCCTGGGCCATCGCCGCGCTGGGGGAGCGGGTACTGCGCGTCGCACCCGAGCCGGAGCGCGACGCCTATGACGCCGCCGTGGCGAGCGGTCCGGACGGGGCGGCCCCGTGAAATCCGCAAGGTTTCTGTTGATCGGCGGCGGCGGTTTTGGTATAACCACTGCTCTTTCGCTTCCGGCGGAAGAACCGGGCGGCCTCCTCCGGTTAGGGCTTTCGGGCTGACTGCCCTGCCGGTTGATGTCGGGCCGCCTGCAACGTCTCCGGCGCGCGTGCGCCGCTGAGAAGGGGTGTGGCACTATGCCTAAAATGAAGACCAAGAAGGCCGCGACGAAGCGGTTCAAAATGTCGGCCACGGGCAAGGTGATGCAGACGCGGGGGGGCAAGGCCCACCTGAACGCCTGCAAAACGCGCAAGCGCAAGCGCAATCTCCGTGGCATGTGCGAGTTGAGCAAAGCGGATCAGCCGCGGGTCAAGCGGATGCTGTCCAACTACAACGGTTGAGAAGGAGCGTAACCTATGCCCAGAGTCACCAATGCACCGGCGTCGCGCGAGCGCAGGCGTCGTCGTCTCGAACTCGCGAAAGGATTTCGCGGGTCGCGCAGCAAGCTGTTCCGCCAGGCGACCGAGGCGGTCGACCGCGCGCAGCGCCTGAGCACCATCCACCGCAAGCTGCGCAAGCGGGATTTTCGCCACCAGTGGATCGCCCGCGTCAACGCGGCGGCCCGCGCCAACGGCATCACCTACAGCCGTCTGATCGAGGGGCTGACCAAGGCGGGCATCAAGCTGAACCGCAAGATGCTCTCCGAGATCGCCATCCACGACCCCGAGGGGTTCAAGGCGGTGATCGAGAAGGCGCGCGCGGCGCTTGCCTGAGCGGCGCCTGCCGCGGCAGTAAGCCCTCCTCCGGCACCGTCCGGCGGAGGGCTTTTCCATAGCGGGGGAGAGGCGGCGGTCCGTTCGTCAACGGCCTGCTCTTCGACCGTGCCTGCCGTCCGGGCAAGCCGTTCCCCTTGTTGCCGAAGATCAGGTGGCCGCCGGGCGGAAGGCGGCAGGGTCTCAGCAATTCTAATTCTGGAGGTGTAACCATCGGCGTCGGGGTCGGTATCGGCATCGGTATCGACAAAACAAAGGGAATTTCGACCCCGATTCCGATACCGACCCCGACCCCGAAGACCCAATCGCCTCATAATTGGAATTGCTGGGCATGATCTTGACAACGCCGCCACAAAACGGGGATACTCCAGAACATGGAGAAGTCACCAGCCCGGTCCGACGCACCGCGTCGGACGGAAACGATAGCCAAGAGCTAGTTGATGCTCAAACGGAGTTTTCTGGCAAGATGAAACAAATGGATCTGTGCGGAGCGTGGACACTCGCCCAGGAGGGCGCGAAGGGCTCGTTTCCGGCCGCGGTGCCCGGCTGCGTCCACACCGATTTGCTGGCGGCGGGGGTGATTGAAAATCCGTTCTACCGCGACAACGAGGCGAAGCTGCAGTGGATTACCGACGCCCACTGGGTCTACGAGCGGACCTTCCAGACCGAGGATCTGCTGGCGTTCGACCGCGTGCTGCTGCGGTGCGAGGGACTGGACACCGTCGCCACCGTCACCTTGAACGGCGTCGTGCTCGGCACGGTCGACAACATGTACCGGACGTGGGAGTTCGACATCAAGGCGGTGCTCAAGACCGGCCGCAACACCCTGGCCGTCCGGTTCGAATCGCCCCTGAAGTACGCCGCGCGCCGTGCCGAAGGGAAGCGCGCGCTTCCCGGCTGGTCGGCGCCGCACGAAACCCGCCTGCGCGCCTGGATCCGCAAGGAGCCCAGCAGCTTCGGCTGGGACTGGGGTCCGGTGCTGACGAGCTCGGGGATCTGGCGGCCGATCGAGATCGTCGCCTTCAACACTGTGCGCATCACCGACCTGCGCATCCGGCAGGACCATTCCCGCTTCAAGCAGGGGATCGTCGGCCTCGACATCGACGCCGCCGCCGAGGTGTGCCCCGGCGCCGGACCGCTCGAGGCGCTGGGCCGGGTCTTTTACAAGGGGGGCGTCATCGCCGACGCCCGCGGCGAATGGGGCGACGGCAGGGTGAGCCTGCACATCGACGTGCGCAACGCGCAGCTGTGGTGGCCCGCGGGGCTGGGCGACCAGCCGCTCTACGAGGTCGCCCTCGACGTGCAGCGGGAGCGGGTCAACCTCGCCCATGCGGCGCGCCGCATCGGGCTGCGGACCCTGCGCCTCGACCGTCACGCCGACGCCTGGGGCGAGTCGTTCCAGTTCGTGGTCAACGACGTCCCGTTTTTCGCCAAGGGGGCCAACTGGATCCCGGCCGACGCGTTCGTCACCCGCCTGTCGCGGGTGGAGTACGCCCGCCTGGTCAAGGCCGCGGTGGTCGCCAACATGAACATGCTGCGCGTCTGGGGCGGCGGCATCTACGAGAGCGACGCCTTCTACGACCTGTGCGACGAGTACGGCGTGTGCGTCTGGCAGGATTTCATGTTCGCCTGCGCCACCTACCCCGTTTTTGACGAGGCGTGGCTGGAGAACGTCCGCGTCGAGGCGGAGCAGAACGTCCGCCGTCTCCGCCACCATCCCTCGATCGCGCTGTGGTGCGGCAACAACGAGCTGGAGCAGGGGCTCGTGGGCGACACGTGGAACGACCACCAGATGAGCTGGGAGGACTACGGCGCCCTCTTCGACCGGCTTCTCCCCGGCGTGGTGTGCGACCTCGACCCGGACCGCGGCTACTGGCCCTGCAGTCCGCACACGCCGCCGCCGGGCGACCGCCGCGACCACGGCGACCCCGCGCGCGGCGACGCGCACCTATGGGCGGTGTGGCACGGCCGCCAGCCCTTCGAGTGGTACCGCACCGCCTACCACCGCTTCTGCAGCGAATTCGGCTTCCAGAGCTTCCCCGAGCCGCGCGGCGTCGAAACCTACACCGAGCCGTGCGATCGCAACATCACCAGCTACGTGATGGAAAAGCACCAGCGCAGCGGCATCGGCAACACCGTCATCCTGCAGTACATGCTCGACTGGTACCGCATGCCCTCGGGCTTCGCGAACACGCTGTGGCTGAGCCAGATCCAGCAGGGAATGGCGATCAAGTACGCCGTCGAGCACTGGCGGCGCAACCGTCCGCGCTGCATGGGCGCGCTCTACTGGCAGCTCAACGACTGCTGGCCGGTGGCGAGCTGGGCGTCGATCGACTACGACGGCCGCTGGAAAGCGCTGCACTACATGGCGCGCCGCTTTTACGCGCCGCTGCTGGTCTCGGGGGTCGAGAACACGCAGGACGGCACAGTCGAAGTCCACGTGTGCAACGATCCGCTCAAGCCGTTCAGGGGGACGGTGGGCTGGCGCGTGACGCGCCTCGACGGCACGGTCGTCCTCAGCGATTCGCTGCCGGTCGAGATCGCCGGCAACAGCACGGCGCGGCCGACAACGCTGAACCTGGCCGGCCTGATCGCCGCGCACGGCGCGCGCGACCTGATCGTCTGGCTCACCATGCTCGACGCCGAGGGATCGGCCGTGTCGTGGAACATCGTCACCTTCTGCCGCCCCAAGCACATGGAGCTGCAGCCGCCTGCCCCCAGGATCGAGATCCGCGCCTGGGACGACAACAGCTACGCCGTCACGCTGACGGCCAAGGCGCCGATCCTCTGGCTCTGGATCTCGCTGAAGAACCTCGAAGCGAAGTGCGACGACAACTTCATCTGCCTCGAACCCGACCGCCCGATGCGTATCCGCGTGACGCCGGCGGTGCGGATGAAGATGGAGGCGTTCCGCGAGGCGCTGGAGATCCGCTCGATCTGGGACACCTACCAGGAGCCCGACGGCGTCCGTCCGCCGGAACCGCCGCCGCCGCCCGTCAACCGCGTGGCGCTGCTGGCGAAGCGCGTGGCCGAACGGCAGGAGGCCAGGAAGAAGAGCGTCCGCAAGACGACGCGCAGGCCGAAGGCGCGTTGAACAAGGGAGTTCGAAAATGGCTGCACACACCTATGCGATCGGCGTCGATTACGGCACGAACAGCTGCCGCGCGCTGCTGGTCCGGACGGCGGACGGCGCCGAGACGGCCACGGCCGTCTTCCCCTATCCGTCCGGCGAGGCGGGGATCCTGCTCGACCCGAAGGACCCCAACGTCGCGCGGCAGAACCCGCGCGACTACATCGACGGCTTCATCCGCACCGTCGCCGCCGTGGTTCGCGAGGCCGCCAGAACCGTCAAAGGGTTCTCCCCCGAACAGGTGGTCGGCATCGGTGTCGATACCACCGGCTCGACGCCCCTGCCGGTGAACGCCGACGGCCTGCCGCTGGCCATGACCCCTGCTTTCCGCGACCATCCCGCCGCCCAGGCGTGGCTGTGGAAGGACCACACCGGTTGGGAGGAGGCCGCGCGCATCACCGAGGCGGCGCGCAAGGCCAAGGCGCCGTATCTGGCGAAGTGCGGCGGCACCTATTCGAGCGAGTGGTTCTGGTCGAAGCTCTGGCATTGCGAACGGACCGCCCCCGAGGTTTTCGACGCCGCGTACTCCTGGGTCGAGCTGTGCGATTTCGTCCCCGCCTTCGTCACCGGCAACCTCAAGCCCGAACGGATGGCGCGCTCGATCTGCGCCGCCGGCCACAAGGCGATGTACGGCGCGGCGTGGGGCGGCCTCCCCTCCAAGGCGTTTCTCAAGAAACTTTCGCCCAGGCTGGCGGCGCTGCGCGACCGCCTCTATAGCGAAGCCAGGACGTCGGACGAGATCGCCGGCTTCCTCACCGCGGATGTCGCCAGACTCGTCGGCCTCCCAACCGGCGTGCCGGTGGCGGTCGGCGCCTTCGACGCCCACCACGGCGCGGTCGGCGCCGGCGTCCGGCCGGGGCGGCTGGTGAAGATCATCGGCACCTCGGCGTGCGACATCCTGGTCGCGCCGCGGGGGGCCGCCGTCGCCGACATCCCGGGCGTCTGCGGCATCGTCCCCGGCTCGGTCGTTCCCGGCATGACCAGCATCGAGGCGGGCCAGTCGGCCGTGGGCGACATCTTCCTCTGGTTCGCGCGCCACGGCTGCCCGCCCGAATACCGCCGCGGGAGCGACGGCAAAACCATCGCCGCCCTCGAGGCGGCCGCCGCCGCGCAGCCGCCGGGCGCCTCGGGGCTTGTTGCACTCGACTGGAACAACGGCAACCGCACGGTCCTGGTCGACCCGCTGCTGAGCGGCCTCCTTGTGGGCCAGACGCTCCACACGACCGCCCCCGAGATCTTCCGCGCCCTGGTCGAGGCGACCGCGTTCGGCGCCGCCACGATCATCAGGCGGCTCGAGTCCTACGACGTCGCCGTGCGCGAGGTGGTGACCTGCGGCGGCATCGCCGAGAAGAGCCCCTTCCTGATGCAGATCTACGCCGATGTCTGCAACCGGCCGATGAAGATCAGCCGCTCGGCGCAGACCTGCGCCCTCGGCGCGGCGATCTTCGGCGCGGTCGCCGGCGGCGCCCACCGCACGACCGCCGCCGCGCAGAAGGCGATGACCGGCATCAAGGACGTCGTCTACCGGCCCGACCGCGCCCGCGCCAAGGTCTACGCCGAGCTCTACGAGGTCTACCGCGCCCTGCACGACGCCTTCGGCAAGACCGGCGTGAAGCCCGACCTGGAAGGGGTGATGAAGCGGCTCATCGCCATCCGGCAACGGGCGCGGGCGAAGTGAGGAAGAGCCATTTGTTCGATAATGTCGATATTATCGAAAATATCGATATTGTCGACCTGATTGGGGAAGCCCCATGCTTGAAAACCTGAAACACGAGGTGCTGCAAGCCAACCTGGCGCTGGTCCGCCACGGGCTGGTCATCCTGACGTGGGGCAACGTCAGCGCCATCGACCGCCGTTCGGGCCGGGTGGTGATCAAGCCGAGCGGCGTCGCCTACGACGCGATGACCGCCGCCGACATGGTCGTGACCGACCTCGACGGCGCCGTCGTCGAAGGGAAGCTGCGCCCTTCCTCCGACCTGCCGACCCACCTGGCGCTCTACCGCGCCTGGCCCG
Source organism: uncultured Lentisphaerales bacterium (assembly GCA_964451945.1). Taxonomy (GTDB): domain Bacteria; phylum Verrucomicrobiota; class Kiritimatiellia; order RFP12; family JAAYNR01; genus JAAYNR01. The sequence goes on along the minus strand of CAYVKQ010000085.1, from coordinate 4,233 downwards.
GCGTCGGAGGCATCGTCCACACCCATTCGGGCGAGGCGACGGCCTTCGCCCAGGCGTGCCGCGAAATCCCCTGCTTCGGCACGACCCACGCCGACCATTTCCACGGCCCCGTCCCGGTCACGCGCCTGCTGACCGCGGCCGAGGTGGCCGGCGACTACGAGGCCGCCACCGGCGCCGTCATCGTCGAACGCTTCGGTGCGCTCGACCCCGCGCACGTCCCGGCGGTGCTGGTTGCCGGCCACGGCCCCTTCGCCTGGGGCCCCGACGCCCCCCGGGCAGTGCAGAACGCCTTGGCGCTCGAAGCCGTCGCCCGCATGGCCCGCGGCACTCTTCAGCTCAATCCCGCGGCCGGACCCATTCCCGCTTATATTATCGAAAAACACTTCAGCCGCAAACACGGCCCGAAGGCGTACTACGGACAGGAGCGGCCGTGCTGAAACCTCTTTTTTCCCTACGGTGCGTAGCCATGTCGGCTGCCGCCGCCCTGGGTCTCGCGCTGCCGCTGGCCGGCTGCCGCACGCCGCGGCCCGAGCCGGTCACGGCGGCGGTCATCCGCGAACTGACGACCACCAACGAGGCCGGGGTCGTCGTCAGCGGACGCGAGGGCGCCTACGAGGAGATGGAACTGCTGGTCGAGACGCTGCTGCTGGTCAAGGGGAGCTATGTCGAGGAAGTCCCCTTCCGCGACCTGCTCTACGGCGCGATCAACGGCATGCTCCTCTCGCTCGATCCGCACAGCGCCTTTCTCGTCCCCGACGCCTTCGAGGCGCTGCGCGAGGAGACCCACGGCGCCTTCTACGGCATCGGCATCACGATCGGCAGCCAGAACAACGCCCTCACCGTGATCGCACCGATCGAGGATTCGCCCGCCTTCCGGCAGGGGCTGCTCGCCGGAGACCGCATCGCCGCGATCGAGGGAACCAACACCCTCGACATGACGGTCGACCAGGCGGTCACGCGGCTGCGCGGCGAAAAGGGGGCGCCCGTGCGCGTCACCATCCACCGCGACGGCACCGAACCGTTCGACGTCACCATCGTGCGCGACGAGATCCGCCTGACGAGCGTCAAGGGGGCGCACCTGCTCGGCGACGGCATCGGCTACATCCGCATCATCCAGTTCGGCGAGCAGACGGCCGCCGAATTCGAAGCGGCGCTGCGGACACTGCGGGACCAGGGATTGCGCGGCCTGGTGCTCGATCTCCGCGGCAACCCCGGCGGTCTGCTCGACACGGCGGTGGAGGTCGCGCAGCACTTCCTGCCGGCCCGGGCGGTCGTCGTGACGGTCCGCGGCCGCGAGGGGGCCGGCGCCGAGCGGGTCTTCCGCGCCCTTGGCCGCGACCACGACACCGCCCTGCCGCTGGCGGTGCTGATCAACCGCGGCAGCGCCAGCGCCTCGGAGATCATCGCCGGCGCGCTGCAGGACCACGGCCGCGCCGTGCTGGTGGGCGAAACCTCGTTCGGCAAGGCTTCCGTGCAGAACATTGTGCCGACGCGCACGCGGCCGGAGTGCGCGGTGAAGCTGACCACGGCCCACTATTACACTCCCACCAACCGGCTGATCCACGGCAAGGGGATCGTTCCCTGCGAGCTCGTCCCCATGAAGCCGGACGTTTGGCGCCGGGTGCAGATAAAACGGATGTACGAGGAGATGCCCGGCGCCTACCCCTCCGACAAGCGCGAACCGGTAGGCGACGCCGCAGACACGCAGCTGGACCGGGCCGTGGCGCTGGTGCGCGCGGCGCTCGCCAAGGACGGGGCGGGAGCGGAACAGCCGAAGGAACCGGGTGAATCGAAAGAGTCGAAGGAATCGACGCTCGATTCTCCCGATCCCGTCGATTCTCTCGATTCGGAAGAGGCGCCATGACCGTCCTCGGCATCGAGACCTCCTGCGACGAGACGGCGGCGGCGGTGGTGCGCGGCGGCCGCGAGGTCCTCTCCAGCATCGTCTACAGCCAGATCCCGCTCCACCAGCCCTACGGCGGCGTGGTGCCCGAGATCGCTTCGCGCAGCCACGTCGAGAAGATCGGCGGCGTGGTTCGCGGGGCGATGACGCAGGCGGCGCTCGGCTGGGGGGCGGTCGACGCCGTGGCGGCGACCTACGGGCCGGGGCTCGCCAGCTCGCTGCTGGTGGGACTGAACGCCGCCAAGGGGCTGGCGCTGGCGCTGGGCAAGCCACTGATCGGCATCAACCACATCGAAGCCCACGCCTATTCGCCTTTTCTCTCGCCCGGGGCGCCCGACCCGGCGGCGGCGTTCCCGCTGCTGGCGCTTGTAGTGTCGGGTGGCCACTCGTGCCTGATCGACGTTGCCGCCGGCGGCGCCACCCGCGTGATCGGCCAGACGGTCGACGATGCCGCGGGCGAGGCGTTCGACAAGGCGGCCAAGCTGCTCGGGCTCGGCTATCCCGGCGGACCGGCGATCGACCGCGCCGCGCGCGAGGCGGCCGCACCCGCCGCCCTGACCTTTCCGCAGGGGCGGGTGCAGGCCGACAACCCCGGACTCTGCGGCATGCGGGCCGATCTGTGCGTGAGTTTCAGTGGGCTGAAAACGGCGCTGCTCTACCGTCTGCGCGAGGTGCCGCCGCAGGGACCGGAGGAGGTCAACGCAATCGCCGCCGCCTACCAGGAGGCGATCGTGGCGGCGCTCGCCGAACGGTGCGAACGGGCGCTCGCCGGCGGCCGCTACCGCTACCTGGCGGTCGGCGGCGGCGTCTCGCTCAACCGCGCGCTGCGCGAGCGGCTGCAACGGGTGGCGGCGCAGCGCGGGGTCGGCCTGCTGCTCGCCGAGCCGCGTTTCTGCGGCGACAACGCGGCGATGATCGCGGGACTGGCCGGTGCCGGCGGCGGCGTCCGCGGCGCGGCCGCGGCGGCGCTCGACGCCGTCCCCAGCCTGGCGGTCGGTGCCGCGATGTGACTCGAAAAGCGCGCCCCAAGCCGAGCGTTGCCGATCACCTATCTCATTTCTCACGGATCATGATCAGCAGCATTTTGAAGCGCTTGTCGGCGCGGACGGAGTGGGGGACGCCTGCGGGCATGATGACCATTTCGCCGCTTTTGGCGCTGACCGGCTTGCCGCCGATGACCAGCGTGGCTTCGCCATCGACCACCAGCACAGTGGCGTCGTAGGGCGCGGTGTGCTCGCTCAAGCCCTGCCCCTGGTCAAAGGCGAAGAGGGTCAGCGTGCCCGCTTTCTTGTCGAGCAGGGTCTTGCTCACCACCGAACCGTCGGCATACGCGACACCCGTCGCCAGCGCAATTGCCTGTCCGCGGAGATCTGTTGTCATGTGTACCTCTCCAATGATGATGAATGGCAAGACCTTGCCACGGAACCGGTGAAAAGTCCAGCGGGAAGCGTGAGCCTCGCGGAACGGGTCGCGAATGGCTGAATTGCGGTACGCGGCACAACATGGTACGATACACCCATCTCGCTGGGTGTAGTGGTGGCGTTCAACAGAAGGAGAGGACTATGGCAAAGGCGCTCAAAGCCTACAACGTCGGACCGGTGACGCGGCGGTCGATGCCGTTCTGGTGTGTGTCGAATCCCCTGAGCGATCCCTTCGGCGGAAAAGTTCTGCCGACGATCGACTCGCTCGATGTGGCCAGGCTGCTGGCCGAGGCGGCCAAGGCCGGACTGATCGAGATGACGAGCTTCCATGACGACGATCTGGTGGCCTGGGACCCCGGGCATCCGGAGGACGATCTGGACCCGTCGAGCGAGACCTACAGGAAGTTGCGGGCGATCAAGAAAATCCTGGACGATGCCGGGCTCAAGATCAACACCGCGACGTGCAGCCTCCACGGTCACACCCTTTTCCGCGCCGGCGGCTTGACCAATCCCGACAGGAAACTGCGTGCGCTGGCGCGGAGGAAAGTCGAGCGCACGTTGCGTATCGGCGCTCTGTTCGGCGCCAGGTACTACACCTACTGGGTGGCGCGCGATGGCTTCGAGGTGCCGGTGACGGTCGATTGGAAGAATGTCTACGGCTGGCTGGCCGAGGGGCTGAACGCCGTGACCGATTACATCGAAAAAAAGAAGCTCGGGAACTACATCGGCGCGACGATCGAACCGAAGCCGAACGAACCCCGCGGCCACTCCTTCCTGCCGACCAGCGGTCATGCGGTCGGCTTCATCCAAAGCTGCCTCAATCGGCCGGCCTTCTGGGGGGTCAACCCGGAACTCCTCCAGCACGAAAGCATGACGCTGCTCAACGCGGTCCAGACGCTCGGGTACCTG
>CAYVKQ010000084.1:0-10868 GCA_964451945.1 uncultured Lentisphaerales bacterium | reverse complement strand
CAGCCCGAAGGGGTTACCGATCGCCACCACCCACTCGCCGATCTCCAGTTTGGAGACGTCGCCGAGCCGGACCGCAGGCAGCTCTTCGCCAGCATCGATTTTGACCACCGCCACCTCGGTGCGGGCGTCGGCGCCGATCCGTTTGGCAGTGTATTCCTTGCCGCTCTGCAGGCGGACGCGGATTCGGTCGGCGTCGCCGACCACGTGAGTGTTGGTGAGAATGTAGCCGTCCTTGGAGATGATGAAGCCCGACCCCTGCCCCGTCTGCACGAATGAACGTTCCCGCTCCCCGCCCTGCGGCGGCTGCTGCGGCTGCTGCCGCCGGAAGCCCGGGCCGAAAAAGCGTTCGAAAAACTCCTCGCCGAAAAGATCATAGGGGTTGTTGAAGAAAAACTGCCCGGCGCGCCCCAGCTCGACCTTCTTCTCGACCTGAATGAAGACCACGGCCGGCGTCGCCTGCCGCGCCACATGCGCGAACCCTTTGCGGAAATCAAACGTCTCGGCCGCCGCCGACCGGGACGCGCCAAGCACCGTGCCCGCCAGCAGCAACCCGGCTAACCACATCGACCGCCTGACCATGGAACACCTCCAGATAAAAAACCATGATCCCGATTTTTAGCAGCTACCCGCTCCGATGCCGGAAATCGGGATCATGGCGCACGGACCTGTTCTCGACTCAAGCTGCCTCCCGCACCCGCGGGCTTTCCCGGCATCGCCTGCTTGGTTAGACGCAGAAGGCGTGCCAAGAGAGGGCGGCGCCGCGGGAAAGGAAGGGAGGGTTCAGGGTTCGGGGTTCAGCCGCGCCAGTTGAATGCTGAATGCCTCGGTGTTCAGCGTTGTGTGCCTGGGTTGTCAGGTCAGGAGCCAGGGTTCAAGGAGCGTTTTCTTTCCTGAACCCTGGCATCGCGAACGCTGGTTCCTGTCGCCTCCCGGCCAATCTGTCGCCCGCCCCGGACAGACTGTCGCCGGCCGCGGCGGCACTGGCGCGAGCGATGCATCCAGGTTGAATCGCATCCATGCTGGACGAAGGATGTGAAATATGCGTAAATCAACCGGTGCTTGATCCTTCCACCTGCCAGGAGACCGCCATGCAGACTGTACTCGACCTGATGCGCGCCCGCCATTCGGTGCGCGCGTTCGACAGCCGCCCCGTGCCGCGCGAGACGCTTGACAAGGTGCTCGAGGCGGCGCGCCTCGCTCCGACCGCCTGCAACAACCAGCCGTGGCGCTTCATCGTGGCGGAATCGGCGGGCTTCCGCAAGGCGCTGGCCGCGACCTATGCCGCGCCGTGGCTGGGCAAGGCGCCGGTGATCATCGCCGCCTGCGCCGTCCCCGCCGAGGCGTGGACCCGCAACGACGGCAAAAACCACGCCAATATCGACGTCGCCATCGCCGTCGACCATCTCACCCTCGCCGCCGCCGAAGCAGGGCTCGGCACCTGCTGGATCTGCGCCTTTGACGCGGCCAAGGCCAAGACCGCCCTCGGCTTGGACGCCGGCATGGAGGCGGTCGCGCTGATCCCGGTCGGCTATCCGGCCGCCGGGGAAACCCCCGCACCGCTCCACGGCCGACGCAAGCCGCTGACCGATCTCGTCCGCTGGGTCTGATCCCCCACACCGCCCGCGCCCCGATCGCCAATCCCTGATTACCGGTCTCTGGTCCCCGCATCAGACATGGTACCGCCCCTCGGCTTCGGGCTGGCTGATCATCTTGACGATTTTCAGCGTGCTCGGGCCGGCCGGTGTCTGAAACGGGATTTCGTCGCCCACGGCATAGCCGATGAGCGCGGTGCCGATCGCCGACAGGACGGAGATGCGCCCTCGGTCAGCATCGGCCTCCTTGGGAAACACCACAGTCACCTCCATCTCCAGGTCGTTGACGGTGATCGCCACCCGTGAATGCATCGTCACGACCGACGGCGGCACCTGTTTCGGCTCCACCACCTTGGCGCGGGTCAGTTCCTCCTTCAGCCGCCGCAGATCGTCGCGGTCCCGGTAGCTGAAGGCCCCCGCGACGCCCAACAGTTCATCGAGCCGCTCCTTGTCAAACGTCGTAATGTAAATTGTCCGCGATGCAGTCATGGTGCCCTTCCTTTCCAACCAAGCTTTCCAGTAGCATACCCAAGAGAACGCAAAAAGTCCAGCCGATATTCGACCGCGCCTCGAGATCCTCGCACACAGCCGCACGGGCGCACCTTCGCCCGCACATCGAGACGCCGCGGGATCATCCCTTTCCCAGCGCGCGGTCGGCCTCCAGCAGCGCCTGCGCCAGCTCGGTGTGGATGTCGCGGTAGGGAAGGCGGCCGACGATCATCGGCACCAGGTCGGCCGCATAGCCGCCGCGGGCGGCGACGGTCTTGTCGGGCGCATAGCCCATGTTGCCGTTGGTGAGACCCATCACCAGCGGAATCGGAGCACGGGCGGCGGCCACGACATCGTTCTTGATCGCCTGCATGATCTCGAACGGCGCCCCCAGGAAAGCCACCGGACCGAGGCGAATCCCCTGGACCTCGCCCGGCTGCCGCCGCAGGTCCTCGCCGCGCTCCATCCGGTCGAGCAGCGAACGGAGGCCGAGAAGCGTGACGACCGCCATGCGCACCTTGCCGTCGGCATCGGAGGCGCCGGGCGCGAAGACGACCGCTTCCTGTTCGGCGATCAGCGCGCGGAGCCGTTCGGGCGGAATCTCCTTGGAGGAGAAAAGCACCGTGCGGTCGTCGCAGGCCAACGCCCCGGCCTCGATCGGTTCGGCGGCGCGGAGACCCGCGCGAACAGCGTTGGTGAAGCGCGCGGCGACGATGTCGAGTGCCAGCAGCGCCTCCTGCTCGGGCTTGTGGACCACGCACGAGTTGACGTCGCCCTGCGCCCCCTGCAGGAACAGGCCGACGGCGCCGGGGTGTTCCCGCTCCAGATGGTTCATGGCGACGCCGCAGTAGTCGCCGTGGATGTAGCGGGTCGAGGCGCAGCAGACGACCGGGTGGCAGCCGAACGAAGCCATAAAGCCGCGCAGGGCGCCGTCGGCGGGATCGGTGTAGGTCAGCACCTGGCAGAGCGTGTCGGTGAGTTCCGGCTTGGCGGGGCGCCAGTCGCCGCGCAACACGTCGTCCAGCGGCGGCGCGTCCTTGTCGTATTCGCGGTTCAGGCCGATCCCCTCGCACGGCACGGCGGCGTGGCGCACCTCGACGTCGCGCAACCGCTCGACGGCGCCGGCGCAGGCGGCGGCGATCCGGACCGGCAGCAGCAGGTTGTAGGGCTCGTCCTCGTTGCCCCACCCCGTGTAGCCGCCGGTGTTGGGTCCGCTGTGCGTGTGGGTGCAGTGGACCATGATCCGCTCGGCGGCCACGCCGGTCTGTGCCGCGGCGCGCCGCCGCGCCTCGCGCGCGATTCCGGGCGTGACCCCGATCAGGTCGCAGCTCACGAGAATGGCGCGCGCGCCGTCCTGATCGAAGGCCGCCGCGCGGGCCTTGAGCGGATCGCGCACCGCGATCGAATACCGGTTCAGGTAAGGCCCGAACCCGCACAGCCCCACGCCGACGCGGGGGGTGATGTCCACTTCAAAAAAACCGGCTTTCATCCGTTGCCTCCTGTGCCTGGCGCATCCCCCGGACCGCGGCACCCGCGCGTGCGGCCAAAAGGGACGGCTGCGGGAGATACTGTAGCCGATTTCCGCGGATCGCGCACGCACGGGTCATTCAGGCCAGCGGTTCAGAAAATGGGGGGTGCCGCAGGCGGTGGCGGCTGTCGGGAGTCGGCGGAGGCGCTGCCGGGGCGCGCGGGAACGCCGGGCGGCTCGGCTGCAGCCAGGGGCACATGCGCCGCCTCTTCAAAGAACGCACCGGCTTCACCCCCACCCACTACCTGACCCATGTGCGGATCGAACACGCGCTGCGGCTGCTCGAGCATTCGCACCTGCCCATCGCCGACGTCGCCCGTCAGTCGGACTACGAAGATCCGTTCTATTTCTGCCGCGTGTTTCAGAAACTGGTCGGCGCCAGCCCGTTGAAATACCGGCAGATCCGCCGCCCGCCGTTCGACGGCGCGAGGCGCGTCAACCCCAAAGGCGACACATGACACGGGCGACACATGTCCGCCATCGCATTCCGCACGGCGGCCGCGACTGAACCATCGCCGGCGTGTGCCACGACGCGCCTGTCCCCGGTCACGCGCCTTGATTTCGAGGATGAGCGCGCTACGGCTGGAACGGCGCGGCGCGCAGCCGCTTGATCGCGGCTTCGACGGCGGGGCTGTCGACAAAGAACGCCTCGCCGTTGTCGCTGACCGCGATCTCGCCCGTATGGCGCTGCGGATAGGCGCGGGCGCCGCCGCCGAGTCCGAGAAACACGGCCAGGCTCGAACCGCCGTGGTAGCCGTTGCCGTGGACGCGGGCCGGCTGCGTGCCGCCCAGAGCGTCGTTGCCGCCGCCCTCGATGAAGAGCGCGAAGCCGTTCTGGGCCGCCGCAGCGTAGGCGAAGCCGGGCGCGAGGTAGGTGTCGTCGCCGGCGCGGTCGGCGAAGTGCGTGACGCTCTCGTCCCACGCCATCCCCATCGCCACGTAGCGGCTGGTCTCGTAGCGGTCGTTGCCGCCATCCTCCAGAAACACGCCGACCGCCTGGTGCGCCGTGAACCCCATGTTGTAGCGCGAGCCGCGGTAGGCGTCGTCGCCGCCGCGGTCGTTGAGGATGCCGATGCCGTAGTGGTAGCCGCCCCCCTGGCTGAAGGCGCCGCCCTCGTAGCGGTCGTCGCCGCCGCCGTCGACCAGCATGCCGAGTCCGCCCGAGGCGTAAGGCCGGTGGCCGACGCCCAGCCCCTGCCCCCATCCCTCGAACGAGCCGGGGTCGCGGTAGCTGCTGGCGTACTGTCCCTTGTTGTAGTAGGTGTCGCCGCCGTCGCCCGCCGCGCAGAACAGGACTCCCACGCCGCCGGGGAAGCCGACCCCTTGGCACGCCTGGTGGCCTTCGTAGCGGTTGGCGCCGGCGTCGTCGAGCAGCAGGCCGGCGCCGAACTGGCCGACGCCCTGGCCGTAGTCGATCGCGCGGTAGGTGTCGTCGCCGGCGGCGTCGGCCAGCACGCCGATCCCCAGAAACCCCGTCCCCTGCGCGTGGCGGATGCCGATGTAGGTGTCGTCGCCCGCGAGGTCGAGCAAGACGCCCACGCCCATGAAACCCGTCCCCTGGCGCATGGGCTCCCAGTTTTCGTAGCGGTCGTCGCCGCCGAAATCGACCAGCACAGCGCTGGGGAGCTTGCCGGGCAGGGAGCTGCCGCTGTTGTGGGCGTAGAAATCGTCGCCGCCCAGCTTGAACAGCGCGGCGGGCGCCCCCTGCAGAAACGCGGTGTCGTTGGTCCCCATCAGCAGAATCTCGCCCCACGGTGTGTCGCGCCGCGCGATCCGCCCGCCGCGCTCCGGCGCTGCCTCCATGAGGCCGCGCAGCGAGGCGAGAAACGGCGCGTCGGTCAGGCGCGCCGCGGCCTCGGCCTGGCGCACCAGCGCGCCGGTGTCGAGCCGGCGCGCCAGACCGAGCAGGCGCACGCTCTCCCGCTGGCGTTCGAGGTTGTCGTCATAACACAGCATGTGGAATTCGACGAACCCCTGCAGCAGGCCGCCGGCGGCGCGTTCGAGAAACGCCAGTTCGCCGGTGTCGAAGGCACGGAAGGCGCGTGCGTGGTGGTGCGCCGCCAGCGCCAGCACGTCGGCGATGTGGTCGAGGTGGCCGTCGAGTCCGCTGCCGCGGTAGTCGCGCACTGCCGGCGCGCCGGCGTCGCCGTCGCCGGGAGCCGCGGCGAGGACCCCGCCGACCCAGGCGAGCTGCGCGGCGAGGCGGCCGCCGCCGGGCGGCGGCAGGGTGTCGAGCAGGCGGCGGGCGACGGGGGCCGCCCGCCAGGGGTCCTTGTGCGCCGCCGCGAAAGCGGGGAGGCGGTAATGGTCGGTCACGGCCCCCCGCACGGCCAGGCGGTGCATCAGGTCATCCGCCTTCGCCGTGGCACCGGCCTGCTCCAGCAGCAGTTCCGCCAGCGCCCGCTCCGGCGGCGCCACCGTCGGCAGGCCCGCCTCGAAGGCGGCGATCGCCGGACCGGGCGGCTGGTCGAACAGGGGGAGTCCCGGCCAGGCGAAGGTTTTGTGGACCACCTCGTAATCCCCGTCCCGCGACCGCACGTAGGCGAGGCGCACGGGATCGCCGACGGCGAAGCGGTCGCGCACCGCCTCGTTGAGCGCGGTGTAGGAGCGGAATACCGGATCGCCCGCCTGCCACGGCCAGAGCTCGATCAGGATGTCGCCCTCGCGCATCCCGGCGAGATCGACGCAGCTCGCCACGCCGATGGCGTAGGGGGCGAGGCCTTTGGTCGCGGAGGTGCGGCGTGAACGGAACGTTTTTGCGTCCGCGTAGAACCCGGTCCACAGCGGCTGGCGGCCGTCGAATTCCTGGATCAGCCGCCGCCCCGGGGCGTAGACGCCGTCGCCCGCGGCGACGGTGCGGCCCACCTTCGCGAACACGGGGGTGTCGGGCGGCGGCGCGAGACGGCTGCCGGAGGCGTGGTCGTAGCGGACGCCCACCGCGCCGCCGGGCAGCGCGACGACTTCGGTGACGCGGCGCGACGCCCCGGGACTGCCGTCGATCAGCCACTGCTTCCATGGACGCGCCTCGGCCGTCTCCGACACGGTGACGATCAGCCGGTCGGGGCGCGCCTCGCGGACGTGGTAGGCGCGGTAAAGCCCCTGCGCGTCGCGCGTGACCTCCCAGTGCGACCGTCCGCCGCGCCACGCCTCCTCTGCCCCGCCCCCGTCCAGATGCCGGCAGGCGCCCACCGCCGCCGCCACACCCGCCACAACCACCACGCGCATGACCGTTCTCATCCTTCCTCCCATCGCGCTTCCCCTTCCGTGACACCGGGACTGTCAACCGCTCTCAGCCACTCATCGTACCGCTTCTGCAGTACCAGGGCAACCCGGTGCCGCGGCCCCCGAAACTGCGGGAGTGGACAGCAGCCCTGGCGCATCACCATGCGCCGGGCCGTGCGCAGACGGCTCGCGGGGACGCTCGCTCTCCATGCATGCCATCACCCACCGCTTGATGTTTCGCAATGGAGGGCGAGCGTCCCCGCGAGCCGCAAGAGCAAGGAGACGCGCATGAAAGAGCGACATCAACCACGCCAACTCCCGCAGAACAGGGGCGGCAGCGGGGCGGCCATGCTGGCGTGTGCCATGCTCGCCTCGGTGCGCGCCGCCGACGCCTATGCCGATCTTCTCAACGGCAAGCCGGCGGTGCTGCGGGACGGCGAGTCGCTCACCCTCACCATCGAGGCGGATCCCGGGGAGCGGGCGGTGCCGGCGGCGACCGAGGCGCACCAGGCGCACTACGACACCTATCTTTTCGCCCTGCAGGCGCTGGCCGCGGGCCGCCACACGCTCACCCTCGCCGCCCGCATGCCCGGGGCGATGCGCGGGTTCCCGATCCGCATCGAAGCCGCCGGGACCGTCCACCCCGCGGCGGCACTTGAAGACGGCACTGCCGGCCGTGTCCGGAGCGGTTGGCGGCGGCGACGACGACGTCCTCGGCGCGCTTGGCGCCGACCTGCTCGCTCCGTCCGCGAAAGAGACGGGAGCCGACGCCGAGGCGTTGCGCGCCGCAATCCGCCGGTTCGCGACGGCACGGGGGGCGATCATCGAACACCTCGCCGAGATTCCGCCGGAGATGCTCAGGCAGCACGCCGCCGGATCAGTCGGGGAACGTCAATAGGTCGGCCCACCGCCTGCCCGCTTCGGAGAGATGTGGCGCTTCGGCGGTGCCGCCGACCAGGCCGCGCGACTGCCATTTCAGGGCGGGCTCGGCGGCGCCGAGCCACTCGACGGCGGGCTCCCCGACGGCATCGGCACGGGGCTCGGCGCGCATCGGCACAAACTGGTTCGAGAACGTCAGCGCCCACGCGCCGGGGTCGGCGCAGGCGGCGCCTCCCAGCAACCATGGGTAGCGGTCGAGGAGGTCGGGGCGGCGCGCGGCGTCGACGACCAGGCAGAAGAGGGGCGTCTGGCCGCGGATGTAGTCGGTCACGGTGATGTCGGGAACGGCCAGCACGGCGCGGGTGAGCCCGAGCGGATCGAGCCCGGCGAGGTTCATCCCGTTGTAGACGCCGTGACTGTCGGGCTGCCCCGGGTAGTGTTTGCGGTACCAGCCGCTGAAGGCGCGGTTGAGCAGCAGGCAGAATTCGTAGTGCAGGTGGGCCCGTTCGCGGTTGACCCCGGCGCCGGTGCAGCCCATGCGGCCGAGGGTGTCGCCCTGGCGCACGGCGTCGCCCCGCCGCACGGCGACGCTGGCGAGGTGGGCGTAGAGGCTGTAGTAGGGGGCGCCCTGGAGGGTGTGTTCGACCACGGCGTAGATACCGTAGTTCGAATTGCCCGCCACCGCCGAGACATGGACAACGCGGCCGTCGGCCGAGGCGGTGACTGGGTCGAGCGGTTCGCCGCGCCGGTCGCGGCGCACGGGACGGATGTCGATCCCCTCGTGAAAACGCGAGTAGACCACGGTGCCGCCGATCCGCCGCGGGGTGCGGGTGAAGCCGTAGCGCCCTCCCTCGAACGCCTTGTCGGCGCGCCCTTCGAAGACGCGGTCGACATGCATGTAGAACCGCTCGGGGGCGTTCTCGAAGACCGTTGTGTTCTCCGTAGGCAGGCGCAGCCATCGCGAGCAGGAATCGGCATGCGCGCGCGTCGCGCCGGCCGCCAGCAGCAAAAACAGAATCCGCAAAAGCATGCCCCGTACCATGCCATGTCGGCGGGAAGGCGTCAAGGGTGCATGGCAGCCCTGTTGAAGTATTCCTCTGGTCGCAATCGTAGTCCCAATCTTGATCCCCGGGGCGATTGCCGAAACCCTGAAAGCGTTAGAAACCAGGGTTCAGGCTGAAGACACACCCCCGAACCTTTCGCTTGCACAAACCGGAGGTCTTGCAGAAGCCTCCATTGGAATGGCTATCTCCGCCGCACGGTGAGGCGGCAGCGCGCCCGGTCGCACTGCGAGAGGTCGGTCTCGCAGGTGTAGCCGAGCGGTTCGAGCACCTCGCGGTAGAGGACGTCGCAGTGGCGGCAGTAGTCGGGATAGGGGTCGATGTGGCGTTCCCGCAGCAGACGGCCCTTGGAGGGGCAGGCGCGCATGTCGATGGCGAACACGCCCGCCTTTTCGTCGATCTCCATGGTGAAGTCGGCCGCCTCCTCGTTGAGCGTGCGGCTCCAGTAGAGCCAGCAGCCGCGGATGCCGTGGGCGGTCACCAGGTCGCGCAGGTTGCCGAGATACGTGTTGGAGAGATAGCGCCAGAACGCTTCGACGGCGGCCGCGCCGCCCAACCGGTCGAGCGTTTTGAAGAGCTCGCTGTAGGCGGGAATGAAGTCGGTGCAGCCGATCATGACGCTCCCTCCTCCGCCGCCGCCGCCGCGGGCGCGCGCCGGTAGAAGCGCTGAACGCCGCGGCCGGTTTCCGGGTCGTACGCCGCCAGCTCCGCCGCGTAGGGCGTCCCCTCGCACAACGCCTCGTTGACCGTGCGCGTCGTCTCGTGGAAGAGGCGCGCCACCGGGTACCCCCTGGCCCGCATGTGGCGCACCGCCGGGCAGGCCTCTACGCGGATCACCAGCTCGTCGGCGGTCAGCGCGAACGCGGCTTCGCCGCCCTCGGCGCGGTAGAGCGCTTCGAAATGGTCCTTCAGCGCGGCCAGCCCGCGGATGCGGAGCGCCTCGCGCAGCGGCGCGTAGTAGGTCCGCGCAAAGGTCCGCAGGTAGCCGCGCACCGCCTCCGTGCCGTACTGCGCGTCGAGGTACTCGATGCCGCAGCTCAGTGCGCCGTGGAAGTCGGGATGGAAGTAGGCGTTGTCGGCCGCCCGCCGTTCGATGCGTTCCTTCACGGGTCTGAACCTCCTCACCGGCGCGCGGGCGCGTCTTCGCCGAACAGGTAGCGCAGGGTGGTGTCGTGGGCGATCCGCCGGCGGATGCCCGGCGGCAGGCGATGCAGTGTCTCCGCTTCGGCGGTCGGCGGGCAGGAGAGGTCCAGCCAGAATTCGCGTCCGTTGGCATCCCGGCCGCGGCTCTTCCACACGTGGGCGGGGGTGTCGGTGGCCCAGACCAGGTTGCGCGGATAGGCCTCGGCAAGCCGGCGCATCACCTCTCCGGGGCGGCGGTAGTCGGCGGCGAAGCGAGAGGCGGGCGCGGCCACCGCGGCGTGGTTCTGCCGCGCCAGCTCGCAGTGGATGTGAAACGCCGAGAGATCGACGAAGCCATTGGCTGTCTCCGCCGCCGCATCGAGTGCCCGTCGGTCGAAACGGCAGGTGTGGGCGATGGCGAAGCGGACTTCCGGCCGCGCCCGGACCACGGCGAGGATGTCGAAGACGTTGGCCCACGGATCACCCGGTGCGACGGCGCTGTGCAAGGTGACCGGCAGGTCGAGCTCGGCCGCAAGGTCGAGCAGGCAGGCGCCCTCCTTCAGCAGTGCGGTGACCGGGGCGTGCAGATAGCTCGTCGCCGATTTCAGACCGAACAGCGGAAAGCGGGCGGCGAGGTCGCGGATCCCCGCCGCCTGTTCGCGCGTGCGGCGCAGCGGATCGAAAAAGGCGAAGGGGAGCAGCCGGCCGGCGGTTTCGGGAAAGGCCTGGTAGACCTCGCGGCACAGCCGTTCGTTCTCAAAGGCGTAGGGATGGGGTGAATCGCCGCGCGGGTCGCGGCGGTAACGGCTGCGGCGGAACGCCGCCAGCTCGAAGTAGTTGGTGTAGAGCCACGGAAAGCAGACCGCCGCCCCGATGCCGGTATGCGCCAGCCGCACGCTGTGGTCCTCCGCCGACATCGCGTAGGGGTAGTCCCCGTTGGCATAGAGCGCCAGATCGGCGCCCAGATGCGTGTGC
>CAYVKQ010000083.1:4656-10895 GCA_964451945.1 uncultured Lentisphaerales bacterium | reverse complement strand
ACAGTTTGGACCCGACCGCAGGGGCGATCACCGGCGCGGCGGCGATGAACGCCCGTACCGAAGCAGACGGCACGACCTGGGCGTTCCTCAGCAGCGGGAACATCGACGGCGACCCGGGGTTCGCCAACGCGGCCGCGGGTGATTTCCGGCTGAGGAGCGGATCCCGCTGCATCGATGCCGGCACGAACACCGTCGAGATCGCCGAGGATCTCTACGGCACGCCGCGGCCGATTGGGCGGATCTTCGATATCGGGAGTTTCGAGCGGGAGGGGGGGCGCGGCACGGTGTTTGTGGTGCGGTAGGCGTTGCCTCCATGCGAAGGGATACCGGGTTGCGGGCTCGCCCGCACTGGTGAATAAAGACAGGGGAAAACGGATGCATTCGAGAATCGTGACGATCATTGGCGCCTTCGCGTTTGCGCGGGCGCTGCTGGGTGGCGAAGGCGCAACAAACAACGTGGTGGCCATCGAGCGCTGCGAGCGGCTGGAGTGGCGGGGCGCGCCCGTTCCGGTCCTCGGAACGTATCAGCCGCCGGTGGGCGCCGCGCGCCCGGCGATCATCCTGCCGCCCGCTTCGCGCAAGCGCGCGGAGTGGTCCCGACCGCTCGCGATGGATCTCTCGGCCGCGCAGAGCGTGGCGCTGCGCGTCGCCGCCACCGTGCCCCTCCCGGTTTCGCTCGTGTTCGCGAGCGGCGCGGGCGGGTTCGCGCGCACGTTCGACCTGACGGCGTCTGAACAGATCGTGATCATCCCGGTGGGCGCGTTCGCGCGGAGCGCAAAGGGCGGGTCGTGGGACAAGGTGACGGGGATCACGCTGGGGTGCGGCCCGGCCCCGCGCGGGGCGGAGCTGCGCCTGCTGGGCATCGACGCGCTGCCCGGCAAAGAACCTGCCGGCGGGGAGGAACTGCTCCTGCTTCGGCCCGCCTCGCGCGTCCATCCCCTCGGCATGGCCTGGCCGATCTACGCAATCGTGCATGGCCTCGCCTATGAACCCAGAGAGGACCAGCCGCCCGCGTTCCTGGCCGAACGTCTGAGACGGATGCACGGAATCGCCCTGCCGCTGAACCCGACGGGGCTGGCCGCTTCGCCCGGACTGCGTAACGTCATCCTTCTCGGGCGCGAGGCCGCGGTGCCGGCCGGCGCCGTGAAGACGTCCGAACTCGACGCGCAGGGGTACAGCGGCTTCGTGATCCGCGCGGACGACGGTGTCGTGGCGATTGCCGGAGCGACGCGGCACGGCACCGGGTACGGGGTTGCGCGCTACCTGGAGACGCAGGGCTACCGCTTCTTTTTCTACGAAGTCGAAAACACGCCCGACCGCCGGGGCGGCGCGCTGCCGGTGATGCACACGGCCGACCGTCCCTTTTTCGATGGGCCGCGCGCCGGACACCGCGTGTACGCGAGCTGGGGACTGCCCGGCACGGCAACCGGTTCGCCGGTGGCGGCGGAGGGGCTGGAGGCGTTTCAGCAGCAGTTCGACAGGGATCTGAGCTGGGGCTGGGGCGAGCACACCGCCGGCTACCTCGTGCCGAAGCGGGTGTACTACGACAAGCATCCGGACTACTACGCGCAATTCGGCGGCGGCCGGCACATGGACAGGGAGACCGAGGACTTCCGGGTCGTGATCTGCACCACGCACCCCGACGTGCTGAAAATCTCGGCGGAACGGATGCTACGCTGGATGGAGCGCCAGCCGGACCGCAGGTTCTTCAGTTGCACGCAGGGAGATAGCCACGAGTGGTGCCGCTGCGAGCGGTGCCTCGCCATGGAGTACGAGCCGGGCAACTGCAGCGACCGGATGCTCCACTGGGTGAATGCCGTGGCGCGGGCCGTGGCGCGCAGGCACCCCGACAAGATCCTGATGACCTATGCCTACGGTCCCACACAGGTGCGTCCGGTGAAGATCCGGCCGGAAAAAAACGTGCAGGTGTTCTATGCCGCCTGGCCGAACTACACCTCGGCCCCGTGCGGCATCCGGGATTTCGACGCGCCGGAGAACTACCTGGCGCGGCACGAAATGATGGGTTGGCTCGGCGTGGCTCCCGGACGCGTGGGCCTCTACGATTACAACAGCGGCGGCCGCTACACGCTCAACGGCATGGCCTGGAAGGTCAAGTGGGCCGCGCGCCACGGCTTGTGCGGCTTCCACTACTGCGGCAGCAACGTGTCGTTTCAGCAGCTTTTCGCCTACGTGCATGCGCGCCTGAACTGGAATCCGCTGCTGGACGTCGCCCCGCTGCAGCACGAGTTCATCTACGGCTACTATGGCGAGGCGGCACCGCTGATGGACCGGATCATCCGCGGCATCTACGACCGGGTCGAGTACGGTCGCTATGACAGCCGCATGCACGGTGTGCCTCCCGCCGACTACTTCAGCAAGGCCTTCGTGACCGAAATGCTGGACCTTTTCGACCGCGCGGCCGCGACCGTGCCCGCAAACAGCAAACGGGCGCCCGACCAGGACATCCTGAAGGCGCGGGAGATCTTCGAGGACAACTGCCTGTACGCTGTGCGTCCCGCCGGACGGGCCGCCGTCACCGGCGAGGAGCTCGATGTGTTTGGGATCGTGATGAAGCGCGTGGGCGCCCGTTGGCTGGCCGATCACCGCGCCGCCGTCGCCGCGGCCCGGACGAAGGACGCCAAGCTTCCCGATTTCGGCGCGCTGGCCGATCGGGTGTGGGAACTGGCGCGCGTGCGCGTGGAGCGGAACGGCAGGGACCCGGACGAGGCGCCGCCCATGCTCTTGGCAATGATCGCCGATCCGGCCGGCACCTTCCGCCGCCATACGGTCACCGAATTTGTGCAGAAGACGGAGGATGGCTGGCTCGTGCCCGCGGAAGCCTTCACGGGCGGACGGAACTGGCGTGGCTACGACTGGCTGTGCCCGGCACGGGACGCCGCCGTGGTCTACGGGACCATGACCGAGCACGCCCGCATGACGGCGAAACTCGTGATCGCGGAAGCCCCGCCGGCCGTCGCGGGTATGCTGGACATCGAAGGACAGGACAGCGACAAGCGGTGGTGCCCCCCCGTGCCGATTCAGATCCTGGTGAACAACACCCCGGTGTTCGAAGGGACAAACCCGTTCGTCAAGTGCGGCTGGTCGCGTCACGCCTTCCCCTTGCCGCCGGGGGTGCTGCGCAAAGGGGAGAACCGGGTTGAAATCCGCAACCTGATAGCCTCCGACAGCGCCTTCTCGCACTGGTGCATGGTCAGCGAAGTGCGGGTCCGCATCGGCGCATCCGACTAGGCACGATCAAGGAGGGGACGCGAATGAACCAGATGTTTTTGGTGAGAAATGGCCGCGCACGGGCGACGATCGATATCTCCGGCGACCCGGAGCGCCTGGCGCCGGTGGCGGCCGAGCTGCAGCGTTGCGTGCGGGCCGCCACAGACGCGGCACTGCCCGTCGTGCTTGCCCCGCCACCGGACGGGCACCCGGCAGTCCGTTTGATCATCGAGCCGGACCTGCTCGACCGCTTCACGCGGCGGAACCCCGCGCCCCGGGAAGCCGTCTCTTGGACCTGCAACGGACGCGACAGCCTGTCGATCAGCGGCAGCGATGCCGAGGCGCTGTGGCTGGCGCTCTACGCATTCCTCGAAGCGCACGCCGGATGCCACTGGTTTTTCCCGGGGCCGGACGGCGAGGATATTCCGCGGAGCCGGAGCCTGGCGGTTCCCCGCCTGAGGGTGGTGCATGCGCCCTCCTTCATCATCCGCGACTGGCGGCACTGGCCGCGGGAGTTCCAGCGCCAAAAGCTGGGCGGCGCGCTCACCCTTGGGCCGGCGCACTCCTATGCGCGTGTCGTGCCTGCCGATGAACTACGCCGACACCCCGCCTATGGCGTGCTGATCGGCGGCCGCCGCTCGCCGAACCCGGGGTTTCAGCGCTGCCTCGGCCAGCGCGGGGTGGAAGATCTGGCGGTCCGCTACTGTCTCGAGTTCTTTCGAGCCCATCCCGAGGCCCCGCTGGTCGACCTCAGCCCCAACGACTGCGAGGTTTTCTGCGACTGCCCGCGCTGCATCGAAGCCAACCTGGGGCACAAGCCGCAGGGTGCCGAGCGGCGCGCCAGTCCGTACTGGGTCACACGCAGCGTCTTCGATTTCGCCAACCGGGTCGCCGAACGCGTCGGCCGCGAGTTTCCTGGAAAGCTGGTTGTTGTGATCGCGTACAGCCGGACGAAGAGCCCGCCGCGGAACCTGCGTATCCGCGACAATGTCCTGGTCTGGTACTGCGATCAGCCGCAGGAGAACTGGCAGGGCGCGGCCGGCCGCGCGCAGATGGACCGCGAGATCGCGCAATGGACCCGCATCGCCCGCCACGTCGGCGTCTTCGACTATGTGGTCAACCAGAGCTGGCCGGGGCTTACGCGTCCGATCACCGGCCTGCTGGCGCACGAGCTGCAGCACCTGCACCGTTGCGGCGGACGTTACTACTACACGCAGCACGCGGAGGATTTCGGCGTCAACCTGCCGAACTACCACCTTCTCGCCACGCTGCTGTGGGACGTCCGGCGGGATCCGGCAAAGGTGCTGGACGACTTCTACCGCCGCTGCTTCCGCTCTGGCGCACAGGCCGTGGAGCGCTACTACGACGTGCTCGCGGCCGCGATCGCCGCGGCGGCGGCGCCCGATGCGGGGCCGGGCACGCTGGGCATCACGGCCCACCGCCGCGGTCACGAGGGCGTCTGCGCGGTCTACACGCCGGCGGTGATGCGCGCGGCGGGCGAAGCGCTGCGCCAGGCGCGCCGCGACACGGCCGGGGATCCGCAGGCCCGGCGCCGGCTGCGGCTCGTCGAGGGCGCGTTCACGCATCTGCGGACCGCGGTCGAGGCGGCGCGCCTGACCTTCGCTTTCGAGCACCGCTACCGGATCCCGACGCTCGCGCCGTGGGCGTGGAACGTCGGCAACTACGACTATCCCAGCGCCGTGGAGAAGCTCCAGATGTTCGGCCGGCCGTGCGCCGACCAGTTCCGCGGGGTCATGGAGGCCTGGCGGCAGTACCGGGCCGTCCGGCGGCAGTTCGAAGGCACCGGCGCCATTGCCGCCGGTTTCTCCAAGGGGGGGCGTTCATTCGATGCGCTCGATACGCTGCAGAACATCTGGGATCTCTACACCGGCCAGAAGACGCGCATTCCGCCGCTGGTGAAGGCGAAACCGGTCATGCGAGCAATGTGAAACCGCACGCAGGCGCTTGTCATGGGCAACGGGCGGAGACAAAGAGGAACACGCACATGCAAAGATGGATCGGATATGCGTCTATCGCAGCGGGCCTTGTCTTGGGCGGGCATGCGGCAGCCGCGCCATCCGGCGAAGTGGATCTGCGGCGCCTCGGCGCCGTCGTTGTGCCCGACCCACCGCACGCGCTCGAGCAGGAGATGGCCAAGCTCCTGGTCGAGAAGCTCGACGCCCTCTATGGCGTGAAGCCGGCCGTGACCAACGCTTCACGAACCGGTGAAGGGGCGATCCTGCTCGGCCGCGAGCATGCGCTCGCGTCGGGCCTGATCAACCAGACGGATCTCGAAGCCGTGAAGGACGATGGGTTCGTGATCCGGACCGGCGGGGGTCGCGTGGCCATTGCCGGCTGGGAACCGCAGGGCACGGTATTCGGGACGTGGGCTTTTCTGCGCCATGCCGGCCTGAGGACCTATCCCTGCCGCGACCTGGGGCATGTCGAAATCCTGGAGCCGCGGCCGGGGGGGAAGCTTCCCGCTCTGTCGGAGTCGAGCCGGCCATTTTTTCACTGGCGCGCGATCCTGAACTGGCTCGACCGCGGTCGCTGGGGCGCCTCGCTCCTGTCCGCTGGCGGCCTGGGCGACTTTGCGTTCGCGCGGGAGCACGAGTACTTCAAGGGCAAGGACTGGCTGGGCAATGACCATACAGCGCCTTACCTGGTGCCGATGGGCAAGTACTACGACACGCATCCCGAGTACTTCGCCATGCATGGCGGCAAGCGGCTGCCCAAGGACACGAAAAACATGCGGGTGACACTTTGCACCAGCAACCCGGACGTGCCGCGCATCGCCGCGGAACGCATGATCGAGTGGATCGGTCTGCAACGGGACAAGCGGTTCTTCTTCCTCACCGACGGCGACTCCGGTGCATGCCGCTGTCCAGCCTGCGTGGCGCTGGATCCGCTTCCGGACCGCTGCACGGACCGCAACTTCCGCTGGGTCAACAGCGTTGCCCGCGAGGTGCGGCTGCGGCACCCGGACAAGGTGATGATGGGAATCGCCTACG
>CAYVKQ010000083.1:0-4646 GCA_964451945.1 uncultured Lentisphaerales bacterium | reverse complement strand
GCGAGTTACACCAAGCCTCCGCTTCACGAAGCCCCGGAGTCGAACGTGGTGGTGCTGTACGCGCCCTGGTACTGGAACTCCCGCAGCACCGCCGCGAAGACGTTCGCCAACCCGCTGAACGTGACCGCGATGAAGGAATTCATGGGCTGGGCCATCCGCTTCCCGGGCCAGATGGGGGTGTACGACTATCCCGGCGGCTGGGTGCGCGGCCAGGCGGACCGCCTCAAGTTCCTGGCCAAGAACCAGGCGCGTGTCTTCTACGCGTGCGGCGGCAGCGGCGACCTGTACCAATGGGTGAACGCCAACCTGCTCTGGGACCCGTTCCTCAACACCGAGGACCTGGTCGACGAGTTCGTTTCGGCGTACTACGGAGCGGCTGCGGCGCCAATGGCAGCCTACATCCGGCTGGAACAGGATGCGGTCGACCGGGGATTTGTGCACAAACTCGCCATGGCGCAGGACGCTGCCTGGTTCGCGAAGGCGCGGGTCCTGCTGCGCGAGGCTGAGGCGGCGGCCGAGCAGGCGGAGGATCCGGTGCGTTCCCGTGTGCGGTTGGCCGTGCTGAAGGAATGGCTCGACCTCCTCACCGCGACGCACCCGCAGCGCGGCCGACTGGAACTGCGGGCGGATGCAGCCGTCTTCCGCAAGGATCTCGAGGCGTACGTACTGCTCTCGAAACGCATCCAGTCGGTCCTGGACGCGTCGAAGGAGAAGTACCGGGCAGAGACACACCGCAAGGGGTTCGCGGCCGCGCTGAAACAGCTTGGACTCGATGCGGACCCGGAGAAGGACGAGGCCAGTGAACTGCTGGAAGGCAGGGAGGAGACCGTGTTCGACAGGACAATTGCGACATTTGAGGACCAGGAGGCCAAGTGGCGCGCTTCGGCCCAGCCCGAGGATGCCGACGTTGCCGCCCCGGCCGTGAATGCGTTCGACACCCCTTCGGAATCCGCGCGATGGATTGCAGACGGATCGCAGAGCAACCTGGTGACCGCTGCGGCCACCCGCACAGTCGTCTCCCCGGACGGCGAGGCGCTGACGGGCGTGCGCATCCTGGCGCCGTTCTCCCGCCTGCCGACGATCCCCCTCCACGCCCTCTCCATCCACGCCGGCCGGTTCTACGCGGAGCGTGCGTTTGATCCGCCGCTGGATGCGGCGGGGCGGCCGTTCGTGGACATCCACGTCTGGGCATCCTGCGATGTGCCTGTCACGGTCTATGTCGACAACGTGCACAGCGACATCGACCTGCATGCCGGTGAGCAGATCGTGCGGGTCAACATGAAGAACTACGGTGGCGCGTTCAACTACGCTGACTGGGACAGGAAGATCCGCCGCATCAGCTTCGATCTCTGGCCGCAGGACAACTATTCCCCCTATCCGCCAGTACAGGATGCGGAAGTCGTCTTCCTGCGGCTGACGCTCTCCGGCGCCGACCCCGAGCCGGGGATCCTGCCGCACAAGGGCAAGGCCGTCTGGCTCAGCCAGTTCCGTCCCAACATTCCGCGGGGCGTGGCCGTGCCGGACGCGCTGCGCGACCAGTACCTGCAGCGGCAACGCTTCCGCCATGTCGGTCAGGACTACGGGGCGCGCTGGATCAGCGAGCGCTTCCGCACCTTTACGGAGCACCGCGCCGTCAGCCCGGTCTTTGCCATCGTCACGGCGCCGCAGCCGACGCGGCAGGAGCACGAGGCGGCGGCGGATCTGAGCCGGCTTTTGGAGCGCCGCTCCGGCGTGCGCCTGCCCGTCAACCCGGCCGGATGGGTACCGGCCACGAACCTCGCAAATGTGATCCTGCTGGGCAAGTCCGCCTGCCTTGCCGCCGGCCGCGTGGAGGAGCGGGAGCTTCGGCACGTCGGCCGCGAAGGGTTTGCGATCAACGCGCACCAGGGGCGCATCGCCATCGCGGGTGCCGACGATGCCGGCACGGCCTACGGCATGGCGCGCTACCTGGAGGACCACGGCCTGCGCTTTCTTGCGCCCGACCGGATCGCCGACACGGCGGCGGCGGACCCGTTTTTGCATGAACTGTACGTGCTCGACTGGCCCTACTTCAAGACGCGGCCGGTTCCCGGAGGCTGGATGCTCAAGACATCGGCCGACGCGAAACGCGCGCGCGACGCGGACGCGCCCGAAACGGCCATGCGTCTGGCTGAAGCGGTGAAGCGCGCCGCTCGCGCGGGCCGGACCGAGGTGCCGCAAGCCGTGCTCCGCGAGGCCAGCCGTTCCGCCTTGTCCCGCTACGTGGCGGCCCGGCTGTTGTGGGATCCGTTTGAGGACGCACGGCGGTTGGTGCGCGAGTATCTTGAGTTCAGCCGCGCAGACCGGAGGAAACCATGAAGGAGACGACGATGCTCAGAGCACGTTTGGGACAGACGATGGCGTTGACGGGGCTGTTGCTGGCGGGCGGGGTTGCCTCTGCCGCGCCGGTTGAGGTCACACAACTGCGCGGCATCTACGCGGATTCGGCCACAAGGCTTGAACGACAGGCCGCGACAACCCTGCAGAGCGGAATGCACCTGCTCTACGGCGTGAAGCTCGCCGTAGCGACCGGCGCGCCGCCGGCGCGCGCGGAGGGGTGGATCGTGCTCGGCGAGCGCGCCGGCCGCGCTGTGGGCGGACTCACGGAAGCCGACCTGAAAGCCGTCGGCATCGGCGGACACGTGCTGCGCTGCGGTGATGGCGCGGTCGTCATCGCCGGCCCGGACCGCTGGGCGACGCTCTTCGGCGTCTACGCCTTCCTCGAGCGGCTGGGGCTGCACTATTTCGAGCGCGGGCGCTACCGCCTCGCCAAGCCGCAGGGGACAATCCTTGCGCCGTTCACGGTGTCGGACCGCCCCGTTTTCCCGGTAAGGGCCGGTCCCGGTCCCGAACTGCGCTCGACATCGGGAGCGTTCGCCGATCCCCGCAAGGGGCTGAATCGGGAGCTGTACGAAAAGGATTCGGACCTCTGGATCGACCACAGCGCGGGCTACCTGCTCCCCAAGAAGCTGTTTTACGACACCCACCCCGAGTACTACGCGATGCTTGAGAACGGCCGGCGGATCGCCAAGGACGCCTTCAGTGACCACCGCACGCCGCTCTGTTTCTCGAACCCGGATGTCAGCCGGATCGCCGCCGAGCGCGCCCTGGCGTGGATCGGGTTGCAGCCCGACGCCCTGATCTTCATGATCACGAACGGCGACGGCGGCTGGTGCCAGTGTCCGGCGTGCAAC
Organism: uncultured Lentisphaerales bacterium; assembly: GCA_964451945.1. Taxonomy (GTDB): domain Bacteria; phylum Verrucomicrobiota; class Kiritimatiellia; order RFP12; family JAAYNR01; genus JAAYNR01. Next base: position 1,434 of record CAYVKQ010000083.1, on the reverse strand, counting down.
GCGCTGGATCATGCCCCGCAGCAGCACGCGCGCCGCCTGCTGCGGTGGGCCAACCGCGTGGTCCAGCCGATCGGCGAACAATACCCCGGGCGGATCACGATGACCTTCGCCTACGGCGGATCGGATATCCCGCCGCCGGACGTCGCGCCGGTATCCAGCCTGTGGATCTGCGGTTCCACGGGAGCTGGCAACATCGAGTTCTGGGACCACGCCGTCCAGCAGAATGAACCGCGGCTCAAAGCCCAGGCGGCGAAAATCGACCTGTGGCTCAAACCGGCCCTGGGGCGCTACGTGGTCTGCGAATACCACAGTGGCGTCTATACACCCGCCCTGGTGGAAACCATGCAGGGACGGCTGCGGTGGTACGCGGCGCGCGGCATGAAGGGTGTACTCTTCACGTACGGTCACCCGAAGAATTTCTCGGCGCTCTGGCTCTACCTGCACGGTCGCCTCTTGTGGAATCCGGAACAGGACGCCGGCGCCCTCGCCAATGACTTCATCGAGTTCACGTACGGCGAGGCGGCCGCGCCGCTGAAGCGTTTCCTTGCGTTGTCGCGCCAGCGCTACCGCGAAACGCTCGGGCGGAATCTCGTGGACGGCTACCCCGCCGCATACTACGAGGACACATTCGCAGACCCGTGTGTGGCGGCCTTCGACGAGGCCCGGAAACGGGCGGCCCCGGCGCTGCGTCCCGTGATCGCGAAGGAACAGAAACTGTTCGTCATGGACTGGATGGAGCATCCCGTCTCGACGACACCCTCGCCGGAATCAAAAGCGCGCTTCGGCCGGCAGCTCGACTGCCTTGGAGGCCTGGCCGGGACGGGTACCGTGGAGCGCGTCGCCTTCGCACGGGAAGTCCACGCGCTCGGCGTGGGTCTGGAGCGCACGATGCCGGGCTCGCTGTCGGCGGTCGAGGAGTGGATGCAGCGGCAGGCGTTTCCCCGGCCGAAGGCGGTCGTGACGGCGACAGGGATTGAACTGCCGCCGGAGTCCTTCATGTTCGCCGGCTATGGCCCGGGAAAATATGGCGGCGGCGCGACACCGGCTCCGCCCAAGACCGCCGTGGGCATCTATGTGGAAGGCAACGCCATGGCGCGCAGCCACAAGATGGAGGCGGAGTTCGACCTCGAGTCCGTGCCGGGTGATGGCACCGCCACCTTGGAAGTGGAAGCGCAGGATTGCGACCACGACGTCCCGCCGGCCATCATCCGCGTCGAAATCAACGGCAAGCGCGTCTACGAAGGCCAGGTGCTCGTGGTCAAGCACAACTGGTCGAAACAGGAGTTCTCCGTAGCTAGGGGGATCCTGCAGCCTGGACGCAACACGGTGCGGTTTACAAACGTGACCGATCCGGCAAGCGTCAAGAACTGGTTCGAGCGCTGGTACATGCTCGCCGGCGCGCGGATCGCTTGGAAGGCGAAATAACAGCGGCTA
>CAYVKQ010000082.1:0-10994 GCA_964451945.1 uncultured Lentisphaerales bacterium | reverse complement strand
GGGCGGCACCATCACCGGCATCTCGCGCCACATCAAGAACGCCCGCGGCAGGAAGATCGTCTCGGTCGCCGTCGAGCCCGAGGAGAGTCCGGTGATCACGCAGACGCTGGAGGGAAAGACGCTTACGCCCGCCCCGCACAAGATCCAGGGGCTCGGCGCGGGATTCGTCCCCGACACCCTCGACCTCTCGCTCATCGACCGCGTCGAGCGGGTGAGCAGCGCCGACGCGATCCTCTTCGCCCGCCGCCTGGCGCGCGAGGAAGGGCTGTTGGTCGGCATCTCCTGCGGCGCAGCGGCCGCCGCCGCGGTCCGCCTGGCGCGGGAGCCCGAATTCGCCGGCAAGACGATCGTCGTCATCCTGCCCGACGCCGGCGAGCGCTACCTCTCGACCGTCCTCTTCGAGGGGATCGGCGGGTGAGAACTCCCTCCCAGTGACGCCGGCGCACCGCGGCCACCTTTGCGTGGCCCGGTTCAAGGCGGACGGTATAGCCAAGCGTCTTGCAGACCCATGGCCGTGACCAGCGGCCAAAGGAGGAGGCGATGACGCAACAGAACGGTTGGAGAAGGACCGCCCCCTGCGGCACGGCACGGCATTGCCCCGCCCGAAAGACGCGCATGCGCGGGCCCATGGTCGCGTGCGCCACCGTCCTGCTGCTGACGGGCTGTGCCACGTCGTCCCTGCCTGAAGTCGACCTGCGCGCACGGCACCGCGACGCCGGCAGCCTCTACCAGACAGCGGATCAAGGGGGCGCCTTGCCACGGCTTGACGAGCGGTCGACACGCGATGACTACCTCCGGCTCGCCTTTTCGCGCAATCCCGGCCTGCGCGCGTCCTTCGACCGGTGGCGGGCCGCGCTGGAGCGGATCCCGCAGGCGCGGACCCTGGACGATCCGCAGTTGTCGTTTGAATATTTCATCGAACAGATGGACACCCGCTACCGGGTGAGTCTGACGCAGATGTTCCCGGCATGGGGCACGTTGGGCCTCCGCGCGGGCAAAGCCGCGGCCGAAGCCGAGGCGGCGATGCATACGTTCGAGGCGGAGCGCCTGGCGCTGTTCAACGGCGTAGTGAAGGCTTTCCACGAGTACCAGTATCTGGCGCGGGCGACCCGCGTGACCGAAGAGAACCTCCTCCTGCTCGGCGATCTCGAGCAGGCCGCTGCCGCCCGCTACAAAACCGGCGCCGCGCCCTTCTCCGCGCTGATCAAAGCGCAGGTGGAAAAGGATCGCCTCGCCAGCGAGCTGGATTCACTGCGGGATGCGCGCGCGTCACGGTCGGCCGCCCTCGCCGCCTGGCTCGGACTGCCGGCCTGCGACGCGCTCCCCTGGCCCGCCGACGTTCCGTCCGGCCCCGCCATCCTGGATGTCTCGGTCCTTGATGACCTGATCGAAGACCTGAACCCGGAACTCAAAGCCGCCGCTGCGGCGATTGCCGCCGAGACCTACGGCGAGCGGCTGGCGCGCAAGCGCTTGCTGCCCGACTTCATGCTCGGCGTGGACTGGATGTCGATGTCCGGAATGGACGAGAGCGAAACCGATGTCGGCCTCATGGCCGGCATCTCGCTGCCGCTCTGGCGGGGTAGCACCCGTGCGGCCGTCCGGGAAGCCGGCGCCCTGGTCCAAGCGGCGTCGCGCGAACGCGACAACATGCAGAACAGGCTCAAGGCGGAGTTGAGCCTGGCGGTCTTCAACTTGCGCGACGCCGAGCGCCGGATCGCCCTGTTTGAATCTTCCCTGATTGCCAAGGCTGCGCAGTCGCTGGAGGTGGCCAAACAGGAATTCTCAACCGGCAAATCGGATTTCATGGCGCTAATCGACGCGCAGCGCACCTTGCTTGCGTTCCGGCTGATGCGCGCGCGCGCGGTTGCGGATCGTGAAATCGCTCTGGGCGACATCGGCTTCCGCATCGGGAGAACGGATCTCGGCGTCGGACCGTGACACGGCGCGGCAAGACGAGGCAACAACAGAAAGGAAGGGATGCGTATGAATACCATGACAGTGGGGATCGGCCTGTTGGTCGGCGGTCTGTTGACGGCAACACCGGCGTACTGCGCCAGCGCCGCCGCTCAAGCCGGCGCGCCCGCCGACACCGCGAAAACCGCACAGCCTGCGGCAGCGGCAATCACGCTCCAGACCACCTGCCCGGTGATGGGCGGTGCCATAGACAAGAGCCAGTATGTCGACCATGACGGCAAGCGTGTCTACATCTGCTGTAAGGGATGCGCGGCACCGCTGAAGAAGGATCCGGCAACCTATATCAAGAAACTTGAGGACGCGGGCGTCACCGTGGCCAAGCTCCAGACCGTGTGCCCGGTCATGGGCGGCGCCATCAACAAGGCGCTCTACGTGGATCACGGCGGCAAGCGCATCTATGTGTGCTGCGCCGGATGCATCGCCAAAATCAAGGAAGACCCCGCAGCCATTATCACCCAGATGGAGGCCGCCGGCGTGGCGCTGGAGGCGACGCCGAAAGACCCGGCCAAGTGAGTCGGCCGGGCGCAACCGGAGACATGCGAGGCGCAAAGCCTCCGCACGTGGCGTCGCTCACGTCGCCGTCCGGCGCCCGGCACGTCCCGCCAACCGCTCCACCGTCATCTGCAGTCGCACAAGGGACGCTATGAACACGAAACCAAGAATCGCCATCGTAGGGGTGATCAGCCTGGTCGCCGGCCTCGTGATCGGGCGAGGCTGCCGCACGCCGCGGCACGTTCCGACGGGAGGCGCGGGGGGTGAGACACCCGCCGCGGCCCAAGCCAAAGTCTGGACGTGTTCGATGCACCCGCAGATCCGCCTGCCGAATGCGGGCAAGTGCCCGATCTGCGAGATGCCGCTCGTCGTCGCCGCGGCCCCGCAAACGGGGGCCGGCAGCGTGCCGGTGCTCGAATTCTCCGACCACGCCCTGGCGGTGGCAAACGTGGAAACCGCGCCGGTGACCCGCCGTGCGTTCGTCCGCGACCTGCGGGCGGTCGGCAAGATCCAGTACAGCGAGTCGTCGCTGGCGACGATCACCGCGCGCATCGACGGCTACGCCGAACGTCTGTTCGTCGATTTCACCGGCGTGGCGATCAAGGCCGGCGACCACCTCGCCGAGATCTACAGTCCCGACCTGCTGGTCGCCCAGCAGGAACTGCTCTTCGCTCTTCCGAACGGCACCGGCACGCCGGACAACACACTGGCGGAGATGGCCAAGCTCAAACTGCGGCGCTGGGGGCTCACCCAGGGGCAGATCGACGCCTTGATCGCGAAACGGGAACTCGCCGACCGCGTCACGCTCTACTCGCCCATTGAGGGGACGGTCATCGAGAAGTCGATTATGCAGAATAGCGCCTTCAAGGCCGGCGACGCCCTCTACCGCATCGCCAACCTCGACACCGTCTGGGTTTATCTGGATATTTACGAAGTAGACCTTCCATGGGTCCGCTACGGACAACGGGTCGAACTCGCCGCCGAAGCGCTGCCGGGCCGCGCGTTCGAGGGACTGGTGACCTTTGTCCAGCCGATCGTCAACGAGGAGACGCGCACCATCCGTGTGCCGGTCCATATCGCGAACAGGGACCACGCACTCAAACCGGGCATGTTTGTCAGCGCGGTGGTCCGCGCGGCGCTGGCCTCGAACGGCCAGGCCGCGCCCACCGGAATCGAGGGCAAGTTCTCCTGCCCGATGCACCCGCAGGTGCTCCGCGAACAGCCGGGTCCGTGTCCGATCTGCGAAATGCCCTTGGAGCAGATTCCGGGGCTGGAGCCGACCGCCGCCGCGCCCACTGTCGCCGGCCACCCGTCGCACCCCCGCTTTTATTGCCCGATGAAATGCGAGGGCGCCAAGACCTACGACCAGCCGGGAAACTGCCCCGTCTGCGAAATGACACTCGTGCCGGCTTCGGCGGAGAAGCCCGCTGCGGCCGGACCCGGCCTGCCCGCCGTTCCGGTCGGTGCGGTGCTCGACAGCGGTACCCGGCGGATCGTCTACGTGGAGAGATCGCGCGGCCTGTTCGAAGCGCGCGAGGTGGTTCTGGGGCCGCGTTCGGCCGGTTTCGTTTCAGTGCTCGAGGGGCTTGCCGAGGGGGAGCGCGTGGCGACCCGCGGCGGGTTCTTGATCGACAGCCAGTTCCAGATCACCGGACACCCGAGCCTCTTCCACCCCGGCGGCCTGATGGCCGGCCAGGCGGACCAGCCCTGCAGCGAAGCACCTGCGGCCGCCGCGCCGCCGGCCGACGGCGCAGCGCACCACCAGCACTAACCGGAAGTCAGCACCATGGTCAACGTCATCATACGCTGGTGCCTGAAAAACCCCTTCCTGATGGGACTTGCCGTCATCGGGGTCGCGGCCGGCGGCTACCATGCCATCCAGACCACGCAGGTCGACGCGATTCCCGACATCGGCGACAAGCAGGTAATCGTTTATGCCGATTGGCCGGGACGCAGCCCGCAGGACGTGGACGACCAGGTGACGTTCCCGCTCGCCACCAGCCTGACCGGCACGCCGGGCGTGAAGGCGATCCGGTCGATGTCGGGCTTCGGCTTTTCGATGGTCTACGTCATCTTCACGGACGAGGTGGACTACTACTGGGCGCGGTCGCGGGTGCTGGAGCGGCTGAACGTGGCGCAGGAGCGGTTGCCCGGCGGGGTCATCCCGCTGCTCGGCCCCGATGCGACGGCGCTGGGGCAGATCTATTGGTACACGCTCAGCGGCGAAGGCTTCGATCTGCAAGAGCTGCGCGCCATTCAGGATTGGTACGTCCGCTACCAGTTGAACGCCGTCGAGGGCGTCAGCGAGGTCGCCAGCGTCGGCGGGTTCGTCAAGCAGTACCAGATCGACCTCCACCCCGACAAGCTGCGCGCGCACAAGGTCACGCTCATGGATGTCTACACCGCCGTGAGCAAGAGCAACATCGACGTCGGCGCCAAGGCGGTCGAGAACAACGGCATCGAGTCCTTCATCCGCGGCGTCGGCTTCATCAGATCAGTCGAGGACATCGAGCGGATCGTCATCCGCCAAGTGGACGGCGTCCCCCTGACCGTGCGCAACGTCGCGACCGTGCAACTCGGCCCCGACTTCCGGCGGGGCGCACTCGACAACGCCGGCGCCGAGGCGGTGGGCGGCGTGGTGACCATGCGCTACGGCGAGAATCCCAAGGCCGTGCTGGCGCGGGTGAAGCGGAAGATCGCGCAGCTCGATCCCGGCCTGCCCAGCAAACGGCTCGCGGACGGACGGGTGTCGAAGGTCGGCATCGTCCCCTTCTACGACCGCTCCGACATTGTCAATGAAACCCTCGGCACGCTGAAAGAGGCGCTTGCCGAAGAGGTGCTGCTCGCCGGCGCGGTGATCCTCTTCTTCCTGCTTCATCTGCGGACAACGGTGACGGTCATCTCCACCCTGCCGCTGGCCGTGGCGCTCACCTTCATCCTGATGAATCTTTTCGGCGTCGGCAGCAACATCATGTCGCTGGCCGGCCTCGCCATCGCCATCGGCGATGTTGCCGACATGGGCATCGTCATGTCGGAAAACATCTACCGGCGGATCGCCGCCGCCACCGAAGAGGAGAAACAGGGCAGGGGCTACTTCCATCTCGTCTACAGCGGCGCGGCCGAGGTCGGCGGCGCCATCCTCACGGCCGTCTCCAACACGATCGTCGCGTTTCTGCCGGTCTTTTTCCTCACGGATCAGGAGGGCAAGCTGTTCCGTCCGCTGGCTTTCACCAAGACGTTCGCGATCAGCTCGTCCGTCATCCTGGCCATCACCGTCGTGCCCTTCCTCTGCTACCTGCTCTTCAAGCCGGCCCGGCATCGCGGACGCACTGTCGCGGTGCTGGCGGCGGCCGTCGGACTGGCCGTCCTGTTCGCCACGCGCGCGGCCTTCGCCCGCGGCCTCGGCGCGGGCGGCGGCTGGCTGATTGCGACGGCGACCGGACTCGGCGTGGCGCTGTGCGTCGTGCGCATGTCGCGCGAGAAGTTCCTGCCGCTCGAGCAGAACCGCGTGTCCCGGGTGACTGCCCGCATCTATGTCCCATTGCTGACGTGGGTGCTCGCCCACAAGAAGACGTTTCTCATCCTGCCGTTCCTGCTCCTCTTCGCGGGCCTCAGCGTCTGGCTCGGCATCGGCAGGACGCTGTATCCCGCGGAGTACCTCATCAACCGTTTCGCCCGCGAACCGGCTTCGCCCGCCTTGCGGAAGATCATGCACGCTTCGCCCGGGGAACGGGTGGTGCGGCCGCTGCTCGAACTCTCCCATCTCGGCTGGGAGCGCGTGCGGTGGCGCGACGGCGACGAGCGGACGCGCCTGGTCTGGCGTCGCCCCGATCCCGGTGCGCGCGCCGCAGAGACGGCGGCTGGCATGACCGCCGTGAAGCGCGGCCGCATCCTGCCGGGACTGGGACGCGAATTCTTCCCGCCGCTCGACGAAGGGTCGTTCCTCTACATGCCGTCGCTGCTGCCGCAGGCCTCGCTCTCGCAGGCCATCGAAGTGAACAGCATCCAGGACCGGGCGATGGCACAGATCCCCGAGGTTGAGTCGGTGGTCGGCAAGGTCGGCCGCGCCGAGACCGCCTTGGACCCCGCGCCGATCAGCATGATCGAGAGCGTCGTCATCCTCAAGCCGGAGCACGCATGGCGCACCAGGCCGGTGCCGCGGTTTTTTTCGAACTGGCCCGCGGTCGTGAAGCGGCCGCTCGCCAAACTCTGGCCCGAGACGCGCCGCATCACCAAGGACGAGATTCTCGCGGAGCTGCAGCAGGCGACGGCGATCCCCGGCGTGCTGCCGACCTTCCTGCAGCCGATCCAGACACGGCTGATCATGCTGCAGACGGGCTTCCGCGCCATGATGGGCGTAAAAATCTACGGCTCCGACCTGCGTGAGATCGAGCGGCTCGGACTGCAGATCGAGCACCTGCTGCACGAGGTGCCCGGCGCAACCGACATCGTCGCCGACCGCATCGTCGGCAAACCCTATCTGCAGATCGCCATCGACCGTGACCGCATCGGGCGCTACGGCGCCAACATCCGCGACGTTCAGGATGTCATCGAGATGGCGCTGGGCGGGCTGAACCTGATGGAGTCGGTCGAGGGTCGCGCGCGCTACCCGATCCGCATCCGGCTGGCCCGCGACTTCCGTGAAGACTTCGAGGCGATCAGCCGCATCAGCGTCCCCACCGCCACCGGCGCGCAGGTGCCGCTGACGCAGCTTGCGGAGATCACGACGATCCTCGGGCCGCAGGAGATCAAGGGCGAGCGCGGCCTGCTGGTCGGCTATGTGACGATGAACACCCGTGACCGGGACGAAGTGTCGGTCGTTGACGATGCCGAGGCGCTGCTGCAGCAGGCGCTCAAGGACGGGCGGTTAAAGCTGCCACCCGGCTACTACTGGGAGTGGTCGGGACAGTTTGAGAACCAGGTGCGCGCCACGGCCCGCATGCGGATTCTGATCCCCGTCACGCTGGCGATCATGTTCGTCATGCTCTACCTGGGGTTCAGTCGCTGGTGGATCGCCCCGGTGATCTTCTTCGGCGTGCTGGTCTCGGCCAGCGGCGGTTTCATTCTGCTGGCGCTGTGGGGCGCGAACCTCTCGGTCGCCGTGTGGGTCGGCTTCCTGGTGCTGTTCGGCGTGGTCGACGATGACGGCGTCATCATCTCCACCTACCTGGAAAACACCTTCAAAGAGCGGCAGTTCAACTCCATCGACGAGATTCGGGCGGCGGTGCTGGACGCGGGACTCAAGCGCATCCGGCCGTGCCTGATGACCACGGCAACGACGGTCTTCGGGCTCATGCCGATCTTCTGGGCGACCGGGCGCGGTTCCGACGTGATGCAGCCGATGGCCATCCCCTCGATCGGCGGCATGGCCGTAAGCCTGATCACGCTCTTCATCGTGCCGTGCCTCTTCTGCGCTGCTGAAGAGTGGAAGTGGCAGCGCGCACAGCGGCGAGCGCGATAGCCCGCCACGCGGTCAAGTCGCGATCCATGAGATGCGGGAGACTGAGCGCACAAACTCGGGACAGCGAACTCGGGCTAGCGCAGCCCGGCCAGCTTGTGGGTCTGGAGCGAGAGTAGCCAGCGGCCATCGCGGCGCCCGCGGTTGAGTACGCCCAGCAGGCGCACCGTCTCCTCGAAATTGAAGATGCCGTTGCGTTCGCAGGGCGAGAGGAAGTAGTGCGCCGCCGCGATGCGGTCGCGCATGTCGCGGCAGAAGTCGCTCACATCGCCGTCGACCACGATCCGCACCTCGTCGGCCTGCCGCACCATCTGCGCGTCGTCGTACAGGTCGGCGTAGAGCGCCTTGGGCGAGACCGCCAGGTAATCGATCCGCTCGCGCCACGCCTGCGGCGGCCGGCGCAAGCCGTTGGTCTCGACGCCGATCCAGTAGCCGCGCTCCTTGAAGCGCGCCAGCAGATCCCCCAGCCCTTCCTGGATGAACGGCTCGCCGCCGGTCACGATGAGCGCCCGCGGCTGCAGCGCCGCCACCCGCGCCACGATCTCGGCCTCGTCAAGGCTCTCAGAAGTGTTGTAGTCGGTGTCGCACCACGGGCAGGCCAGATTGCAGCCGCCGAAGCGGAGAAAGGCGACCGGCTTGCCGGTGTTGGCCCCCTCGCCCTGGAGCGACGCGAAAATCTCGACTACGGGGTATTTCTGCGTTTTGCGCATTCTGATCCGTGTTCGTGTTAGTGGCCCGGAAGCCCTCGCTTCCTGCGACTCATATTTGTAAAAGCTCTCCAAGGAGGCTCTTGCAAAACCCCAACGGCTCGCCGGGGACGGCTCGCCCTACCTGTCGCATGGGATCGCAAAAAGGTAGGGCGAGCTCTCTCAGCGATCCGGAACGACGTATTTCTCCTGGGTTTTTGCAAGAGCCTCGAAGAAAACCCACTAAAGCACAAAAGCTTGCGGGAAACTGTTCAGAGTGATCGGCAACCCAGTGGCCTTTCTTCGAGACATCGTAGCGCAACGCCGAACGCTTCGAGTTGCCCGGCAAGGCGGGCGGCGTGTCCTCCGGGGGTGATGTGGGCAAAGTAGGCATCGTCAGCGAGGGCGGCGACGAACGCGTTCCGGCGCTCGGCGAGGTCGGCGGTGACGCGGGTTTCGGTGTCGGCGAACGGGGAGAGGACGAGCAGGCGTCCGTCGGCCAGGGGCTGCCCCCACGCGGGCGGGAGGCGTTTGGGCAGCGCGCGGGCGGGGCAGATGATGACAGGTTGTTTGCCGCGCAGAAGGATGCGCAGGCACTCCTGCTCAATGGGCGAATGAAAGCCGCTGATGATGCAACGGCCGGCGTCGCGCCAGTGCGCCGCTTGGTCGTAGGCGGCGAGGATGGCGCTGCCGGGACATCGTGCGGAGCAGAAAAGCGCGGTCTTGGGCAGAGCGAGCAGGTCGGGGTTGCCGAGGGCGGTGAGCGTAACCGGCGCTTTGGCCCCCATCCTTTCGGTTAGTCGGGACGGGTAACTCCTGTCACCTATACGGAGGGGCAAGGGGGTATCACGGTGAGGTGTCTTCATAAGAAAGGCAATGTGGCTTGCTTTGGAGCCGATGGGTCAACCTTCGGGAACGGTGCGACGCCGACAATCACCCAGGGGTTAGAGGCTACGTTGTGCCACTGTTGTGTTGTCCCCAGGAAGAAATGAAGATCGGTCTTCGAAAACTGATCCATGTATTTCTGCCGGACTTTCTGGATAGCCGTCGCTTCGCACTCTCGGCCATACTTCCAGAAGAGTGCGCCGAGTTCCCAATCCAATATCTGTAAGGTGCTTTCCCTCCCGCTGTCATCCTCGAACCGGTAGGAGAAGGCGTAGGGCAACTTGTCAACAACCTGAAAGGTTTTGCGCCATTCATTGTCCTCAAACAGATCCGGCTGGTTCAGGTTCTTGCGCATCTCGGCAAGCTTCTTTTCGCCCCATTCGCGGTCGTCTTCCTCAACAACAACATCTATGATCTTCGCCGGTTTGAATGTGGCGAGAGAGCGTTTGTCGGCCTTGGCGTCGCTGATCAGGAGCGACAGATTGGTGAAGACTTCCCCTTTGCCCAGAACGAGGTCGCGCCGCTCCTGCCAGTTGTTCTTCGTGTCCACGTGGCTGACGACCGTGAATCCCTTTAGATCAGTAGGCCGTCGGCTTTCCGGGCGTTTATCCTTTGCTGTGTTCCGGATCAGATCGCATTCAATCCAGTCAAACTTGGAGTAGCGCTTGTCCAAGTCCTCGATCCTGCGGAACGGAACCGGATAGATGCGCACCCAACTGCCGTCTTCGCGCAGGCCAGCCGTGCAGACGGTTTCGCCGTAGGTCTTTGAGAGTGTCGGATACGTTTTTACGGTGATAAGAACGCGTTCGACCGGCATTGGCTTCTCCGAATTAGAGGTCGGCCGCTTGCGCCCCGATTCTTTTTCCGACGGCACTGGCGACCCGTGTGCGATGGCAATACTCCGGTTGTGCCTCGTAACAGGTCAGGGCTACGCACGCACCGCCCGTAACCCAAGCGGCGATCTGACTCACCGCATCCGGCTCATTCGCCAGAACCGTCTGCTCGTATTGCTTGAACAGCGCCTGATAGTCGGCCAGGCTTTTCAGATCCTGACGGGCGTCAGACTCAATGCCCAACTGCGGCAGGTGCTCGTAGCGGATGTCCAGCTCGGCGCAGGCCTGCGAAAGCGTCTTCTTGGAGAACCCGAACTTGCGGCTCAGGGGGTTCTTGCGGACATCGCACAGGATCGAGACGCCGGCCTTCAGCAACGCGTTGAGGTACCCTTCCAGACTGCGCCCCTCATAGCCGATCGAGGCGAGCCCGGCCACAGCCCGTTCGGGCTTGGCCCGGGCAATCGCCGCCAGCGCTGCGGAATCGCCCTGAAGCACATCGCCCGCGATACGGCTGCGCATCGCCCAGTAGGGGTGCGACCGGTACGTGCTGGCGATCAGCGCATCGCCCCGCAGACCCCTGCGGCGTTCGCTGAACAGAGCGACCTTGCGGACCGCCTCGGCAGGGGTACGGGACTCTCTTGCTCCAGACTCGGTCAGTTGCCAGTC
>CAYVKQ010000081.1:9888-11031 GCA_964451945.1 uncultured Lentisphaerales bacterium | reverse complement strand
GGTCAAGGGCGCTTGTTCAGCGGGCGGCTCGGCCTGCCCCGTCCCGGCCGCACCGCCGTCTCCGTGCGGGTGCGGTCCGGCTCCACCTCCGCCCCTTCCTCCGCCGCCCCTTCCGCCAAAGGCGCCGGCGCTGAGGTTCTCCAGGACGGCGGCGGGCAGCCCGATCGCCGTGAACCGGCTCTTCATCTCCTCCTGGCTCATGCCGAGCTTTTCCGCACGCGCGATGTGGCGCCTGAGGCGTTTCTCCTTTCCGGCGACATCGACGCGCAGCTTCATGTACTGGGCGACGAGCCCGTCGATCGCGAGGTCCTCGATCATCTCCTTCACCCGCGATGCCAGCGCTTCCATGGCCTGGATGTCGGCGCCGAGCCGCTGCAGCCGGTCGGTGATGTCGGCTTCGACGTTCTTGATGATCTTCCTGATGGCCTTGCGCCCCTTCTGCGTGCGGTTGGCCGGGGTGTCCAGCAGCCGGTCGCTCATCCGCTGCAGCCGTTCGATGGTCTGCCGGGCGACCGCCTCCGGCCCCTCGCGGTCGGCGCTTTCGGGAGGCGCGGCCAGTTTTGTCAATTCGGCCAGCACGCGCTCGTTGTCGAGATCCGCCTGCTCCAGCGCGCGCTTGCCTTCGGGAGCGGCCGAATCGGTGGCGAGCATGTCGCTGATCACCGCGGCGGTGGCGGCATCGAGGCCCGGTTCGGTGAGCGCGCCTTTGGCGACCACCGCTTCCTCCTCGGTCACACGCTGGTACGAATAGTTCACCGTGTGAATGCAGGAGAGGCCCGAGGCATTCAACAACCGCGCGAACCCGTCGGCTGTTTTGACCTCGTCCTCGCGGAGGAAAAGCATCTTCACGAACGTTTGGACCTGCTCATCGGTGATTCCGGTTTGGAAGGTCAGTGTCTGAGCGTTCAGATTGGCCAGGCACTTGGCGAGCTCGGCGATCGTGGAGAGCGTCGGTCCCAGCGATGCCCCCGCACTCTGGAACTCCGTGCCGACGATGGACAGGGTCAGATCGCCGTAGCGCTCGTGAAACGCTTTCAGGGCGTGGCCGGCATCGGCCGCGGATTGCTGCGCAACCTTGTGGTCGAGGCCGTAGACCCTGCCGTTGGCGAGGGCGAAGGCGAAGCCGCGGACCACGGCGTAGGC
>CAYVKQ010000081.1:0-9788 GCA_964451945.1 uncultured Lentisphaerales bacterium | reverse complement strand
GATTCGGCAACCGGCGAGACGCATCGCAAGGCGATCCGGTTGACCGGCAGAGCGGAAATGGCGTGCGGCGCTTTCGGCAGCACGCGGCACCACTCCTTCCAGGCCGGTGCGGCGTTCAACCTGCCGAAGGACCGGGTCTACGGAACCTACCGCGATCTCTTCCGGCGGGAATCGCGTCTGCCCGCGGAGCAGCGTCCCGGCATGATCTCGATCATTGTCCCGAACAACATGCATTACCCCATCGCGATGGCCGCCTTCGACGTCGGTTTCCATGTGTTCTGCTGCTCCCCCATGACGACCAACATGGACGAAGCGCTGAACCTGGAGCGGAAGCGCAGGGACCGCGGCCTGGACTACGCCCTCTGGCTGCCGTACGCCGCCTTCCCCATGGTCATCCACGCCCGCGCCCTCGTGCACGCGGGCGAGCTGGGGACGGTGCGCAAGGTCGTCGTGACCTATCCCAAGGGGTGGCTGGCCACGCGTCTGGAGACGGCGGGCAACAAGCAGGCGGGCTGGCGCACCGATCCGCGCCGCTCGGGGCCGAGCTGCTGCATGGCCGATCTGGGCGTTCACTGCGCCTTCCTCGCGGAGTTCGTCTCCGGTCAGACGATCACCGAGGTCTGCGCCGACCTGCGGACCTTTGTGGCGGGGCGTCCCCTGGACGACGACGGCACCGTGCTGCTCCATTTCGACCGTGGCGCCCACGGCACCATCTGGGCCAGCCAGGTCTGCAACGACCATGTGGCGCCGCTGCGCATCCGCGTGTGGGGGACCAAGGGATCCATCGAATGGCACCTGAACAAGCCGGAGCAGTTGCTTTTCATCCCGCTCGACGGCGCCGTGCAGACGCTCCACACCGACGCGCCCGGTCTGGCACCCGAGGCGAAAGCGGCGCTCCGCTTTGCGAAGAACGACGCCGACCCGCTGATCGCGCCGCTGGCGCTGCAGTATGACGCATTCATGGACCGGCTCGGCGACGGCAGGAGAAAACCGGCGGTCATGAGTCCCTCCACCGTCGAGGGGATCGCCACGATGTCGTTTCTCGACGCGGTTCTCCGCAACACCAACCCGGAAAACACGGAGAAATGGACCCAGCTCAAGGATCGTGCATAGCCGCCCGCGCCGTCACGCCCTGCCGAATCGACCTAGAACCGGCAGTTCATTCACCACACATTCCAGATTCGACCGCCTCGCGGTAGACCGCTTCAACGCCTGCGGCCATGCGGTCGGTGGTGAAGGTCTCCAACACGCGCGCGCGCCCGGCGTCGCCCATGCGGCGGCATTTCGCGGGATCGTCGAGCAGCTCGCGGACGGCGCGCGCCAGGGCGTCGGGATCGCGCGGGGGGACGACCTTGCCGCTGACGCCGTCCTGCACCACCCACGACGTCCCGGTCCCCAGCTCGGTCGTGATGCAGGGGAGTCCCGAAGCCATCGCCTCGAGCAGGACGGTGCCGAAGGCCTCGGCGCGGCAGTTCGCGGGCAGGACGAACACCTTTGCCGACCGGTACAGCAGCGGCAGCGCCGCGTCGGGAACTTCCCCCAGAAAGCGGACGCGTCCCGCCAGCGCCGGCACCGCGGCCAACGCCTCCAGGCGTTGGCGCATCCTGCCGCCGCCGACCACGGCGAGGCGGACGCCTTCGAGCCGTTCCAGCGCCTGCAGCAGATCGTCGAGCCCCTTGTAGTAGCGGAGCTTGCCCGCGAAGAGCAGGTCCGTCTGCGCCGCCTCGCCCGCCGGGCCGGGCGCGAACGCGTGTGCGTCAATGCCGAGCGGCACGACGCGGCATTTCGCGCTGTGCGGCGCCAGCCACGGCGAGGTGCGCGCATACGCGGCGCTGGTCACGATCACGCGCGACACCCGGTCGAGAAACCGCCGGTAGAGCGGTGCGTAAAAGCGCAGCAGCAGCTTCTGCTTCACCACATCAGAGTGGTGCGTAACCACAACCGGTGTTCCCGGCACCCGCCGCAGCGCCGCCTGTTCGCCCAAGGGAAACGGGGAATGCACATGGATCACATCCGCCGCCACCCCGCGCAGCGCCGCCCCGTAGGCGGGGCTCAGCGGCATCGAGCGAAGCGTTCCCCACCGCGCGGCGCGCACAACGGACACCCCCGCCTCGACCGTGCGGCGGGTGCGGCGCCCCAGGGCGCAAACCACCACGCCGACGCCGTGTCCGGCGGCGGCCTGGCTTTCGGCCAGTACGCGCACATGGTTCTCGATGCCGCCCAGGACGGGGAAGTAATCTTTATAGACGTGGACGATCCGCACGCTGCGCGCCCTCGCTTTCTCCCGTCGGCGCCCCGTTCCGTGGCGGGTACGCGACCGGCAACCGCGTCAGCAAAAGCGCCAATCCCCCGGCAAAAGCGAGGGCGAAGCCCCCTCCCAGGGCATAGGCGGCTCCCGCCGGAAGCCGCGAAACGGCGAAGCCGAGCGCCGAGCACGCCGCGGCGATGAGATAGACGGTGTCGACCGCGCGCTTGCGGCTCATCCCGGCCCGCACCAGCCGGTGGGACAGGTGGTCGCATCCGGGCGTGGCAAACGGATTGCGCCCGTGCGCCAGACGCGAGAGGCAGACCAGCGTCATATCGAAGACCGGCACCCCCATGACCAGCACGGGGGTCATCCAGGTGATCCAGTTCTTGCCCCCGACAAAATGGAGGCGCAGCCCGATGACCGCCAGCAGCATGCCCAGCAGCAGCGATCCGGCGTCGCCCATGAAAATGGAGGCGTTGCGGTAGTTGAAGCGGAGAAACCCGAGGCACCCTCCCGCCACGGCGGCGGCGATCCCCGCCAGTTCGGGCTGGCCGTTCAACGTTCCCAGGATGGCGAAACTGCCCGAGGCGATCACGCACAGTCCGGCGGCCAGGCCGTTCATGTTGTCGAGGAAATTCGTCGCGTTGGCGATACCCGACAGCCAGACCAGCGTGATCGCGATATTGGCCCACCCGGGCAGCCAGTCCAGTTGCACCCGCACGCCGCGGTCCCACAGCAGCCACGCCACGCCGAACTGGATGCAGAGGCGGAGCTGCCATGACAATCCCGCGCAATCGTCGAATACGCCGACCAGCATCAGCACCGTCAAAACGCCGAAGACAAACGGCAACGGCTGCTGGCGGAACAGGGGCGCCCCGCCGGCCGTCAGCGCGAGCGACAGCAGGATCGCCAGGTAGATCGCCACCCCGCCCAGAAGCGGGGTGGGCACGGCATGGGTCTTGCGCGACGCGGGGAAATCGAACACCCCGGCCTGCGTTGCCAACTGGCGCGCGCACGGCGTCAGCACCAACGCCGCCGCAAAGGCCACGAAAAACTGGAGCCAGGCACCCATCGTCCATTCTCTTCCCCGGACTGGACGGTCCGGATCCGGAGGCATTACGTGAGAAGTATACGTGCCATGATCTCCGTCCGCCACAATTATTCCACGGCGGCGGGCACGTTCGCGTTTGACCGGAAGCCGCGGTTTTCCTAAACTCATCGACACGCGCGGGGCTTTCGGCCTGGCGTCGTTCAAACCGACAATGGAGAAGTGCCATGGCGTTCTGTTTCACCACCGCCGGCGAATCGCACGGTCCCGCCCTGACCGCCATCCTCGAAGGGATCCCCGCCGGGTTGCCGCTCGCCGAGGAGGATCTCGCGCGCGACCTCGCCCGCCGGCAGTCGGGCAGCGGCACCGGCGCCCGCCTCGCCCGGGGAGGCGAAAACGACCTTCCGCGCATCCTGGGCGGCGTGATGAACGGCCGCACCACCGGCGCCCCGATCGCGCTGCAGATCGCCAACCACGACCACGCGAACTGGCAGGGGCGCGCCGTGCCGGCCTTCAGCATCCCTCGCCCCGGACACGCCGACCTGGCGGCGGCGGTGAAGTACGGGTATGACGATTTCCGCTACGCGCTGGAGCGGGCGTCGGCGCGCGAAACCGCCGCGCGGGTCGCGGTCGGCGGCGTCTGCCGCGCGCTGCTCGGCGTCTTCGGCATCCGCGTCGGCGGCTATGTCGCGGCCATCGGCGGCATCGCCGCCGCACTCGACGGTTTGCCGCTCGCCGACCGGATCGACGCCGCCCGGCAGTCGGCCACCCGCTGCCCCGATCCCGGCGCCGCTGCCGCCATCGACGCCGCGATCAACGCGGCCAGGGAGGCGGGCGACACCCTGGGCGGAATCATCGAGGCGGCCGTGCTCGATCCGCCGCCGGGGCTCGGTTCGTATGTCACGTGGCGCCAGCGTCTCGACAGCCGCCTCGCCGCCGCCGTCATGGGGATTCCCGCCATCAAGGGGTTCGAGATCGGCGACGCGTTCGCCAACGCCTCCAGCAGCGGCACGCGCGTCCAGGATCCGATCCGCTTCGCGGGAGAGCGGGTCGTCCGCCCCTCCAACCGCTGCGGCGGCATCGAGGGGGGAATCTCCAATGGCCAGCCGATCCTGGTCCGCGCCGCCATGAAGCCGATCCCGACGACGCTCGCGCCGCAGCCGTCGGTCGATCTGGCGGCCAACACCGAGGCCGAAACTGTCTACGAGCGCTCCGACACCTGCCCCGTGCCGCGCGCCGTGCCGGTGGTCGAGGCCGCCGTCTGCATCGTGCTCGCCGAGGCGCTGCTGGAGAAACTCGGCGGCGATTCGATCGACGAGATGCGCCCCCGTTTCGCGGCGCTGCGCGCGCTCGACACCGACGCCCTGCGGCTCTCGCCCGACCCCAAAATCTTCTGGCCCTAGGAACGCCATGGCTCCCGTGTTTTCCGATCTGCGCATCTTTCTCTACGGCCCTCCCGGTTCGGGCAAGTCGACGCTCGGCAAGGCGCTGGCCGAGGCGCTGGCGCTGCCGTTCGCCGATCTCGACGAGCGGATCGTCCGCGCCGCCCACCGTCCGATTCCGCGGATTTTCGCACAGGAGGGCGAGGCCGGGTTCCGCGGCCGCGAGCGCGATGCCCTGCGGGCGGTCTGTGCCGAGGCGCCCGCGGTGATCGCCCTCGGCGGCGGGGCGCTGCTCGACGACGCCAACCGCGCCCTCGCCGAGGCCGCGGGACGGGTCGTCTGCCTCGATGCATCGGTCGAGACGCTCGTCCGGCGCACCGCCGCCCAGCCGGGCGCCCGCCCCCTGCTGGTCGCGCGGGAGGCGTCGGCTGAGGCGCAACTGGCGGAGCTGCTGGCGCGGCGGCAGCCGCATTACGCCTCCTTTCCGCTGCGGCTCGCGGTGACCAACGCCGTGCCCGGCGTCCACCTGCGCGCGCTGCAGGCGGTGCTCGGCCAGTACCGCGTGAGTGGCATGGGCGAACCCTACCGCGTCCGCATCGGCACGGGCATCCTCGACCGTGCCGGCGCCCTCCTGGCCGAGGCCGTGTCCCCCGGCCGCGTCCTCGTCGTCGCCGACACCGCCACGGCGCCGCTCTACGGCGGGACCGTCCTGGCCTCCTTGCGCGCGGCGGGCTTCGCGCCGGAGCTGGCGACGCTTCCCGCCGGCGAGGCGCACAAGACCCTCGCCTCGGTGCAGGCCGTCTGGCAGGCGGCGCGGGCGGCGCAGATCGACCGCGGCGGACTCCTCGTCGCCCTCGGCGGCGGCGTCGTCGGCGACCTCGCCGGATTCGCCGCCGCCACCTGGCTGCGCGGCGTCCGCTGGGCCGTCCTGCCGACCACCCTGCTGGCGATGGTCGACTCCTCGCTGGGCGGCAAGACCGGCGCCGACCTCCCCGAGGGAAAGAACCTCGTCGGGGCGTTCCACCCGCCGGTCCTCGTCGTCGGCGACCCGGCGACGCTCGCCACGCTCCCTCCCGCCGAACTTCGTTCCGGCCTCGCCGAGGTCGTCAAGCACGGCGTGATCGACGATCCGGAGCTGTTCGACGCCTGCGCCGCCCTCGCCGGACGCGCCGACGCGGTCCGCGGCGACGCCCGCTTCGTCGCCCGCGCCATGGCCGTCAAAATCCGCACGATCTGCCAGGACCCGTATGAAAAAGGGGTTCGCGCCGCGCTCAATTTCGGTCACACCGTCGGCCACGGGATCGAGCAGGCGATGCGCTTCACCCTCGGTCACGGCGACGCCGTCGCCATCGGCATGGTCGCCGTGGCGCGCATCGCCGAGAAGATGGGGGTGGCCGAAGCGGGGCTCGCCGGCCGTCTCGCCGACACGCTCGCCGGGCTGGGGCTGCCGGTCGCGCCGCCGCCGGGACTCGACCGCGACGCCTGCCTGCGGGCGATCCGCCTCGACAAGAAGCGGGCCGGCGGCGTCGTCCGCTTCGTGCTTCCCGTGCGCGTTGGCCTTGTCAAGACCGGTGTCGCCGTGCCCGACGACCTGCTGCGGGAGGCGCTGCATGATGCGTGACGTGATGCCGCTCGATGGAATCGACGACTGGGAACGGCGCCTCGACCG
Organism: uncultured Lentisphaerales bacterium; assembly: GCA_964451945.1. GTDB lineage: Bacteria > Verrucomicrobiota > Kiritimatiellia > RFP12 > JAAYNR01 > JAAYNR01. The sequence goes on along the minus strand of CAYVKQ010000081.1, from coordinate 3,441 downwards.
CCAGGACGCCTTCTGGCGGCGCGAGGTGCTCGACCGGCCAGTCGTGTCGATGGCAGTGTGGCGGGGCGGACACGACGCGCCCGCCAGAACCTGCGCCTCCGAGCGCGAACGCTGGTTCGACGCCGAGGCGGCGGCGGCGCGCGCCGCCGCCCAGGTCAAAAACACGGTCTACTGCGGCGACGCACTGCCGGGCGTGATGCCGAACCTCGGTCCCGAAGTCTTCAACGCCTTCCTTGGCATGGAACTCGAATTCGGCCCCGCCACCTCCTGGTCGGTCCCCAACCTGCACGACTGGCGCGGCATCGACGCGATCCGCTTCGACCGCGCCAACCCCTACTGGCGCAAAATGGAGGAGCTGACCGGCGCGCTGCTGGAGGCAGGCAGGGGGCTTTTCTATGTCGGTCTCACCGACTTCCACCCGGGCGGCGACGCCTGCGCCGCCTTCCGCGATCCGCTCCAGTTCAACATCGATCTGATCGAGTCTCCGGCGGAGGTCAAGCGCCTGATGCGCGTCGTGACCGACCGCTACTTCGAGGTTTTCGCCGCCTCCCGCAAACGGCTGGAGGCGGCGGGGCAGGCGTGCTGCACCTGGGCGGGACCCGTCTCGCGCCTCGCCTGGTATGTTCCCTCGAACGATTTTTCCTGCATGGTCTCCAGGGAGATGTTCGACACCTTCTTCCTGCCGGGGATCGCCGAGGAGTGCCGCGCGCTCGAGGCCTCCATCTACCATTTGGACGGCCCCGGTGCGCTGCGCCATCTCGACAGCCTGCTGGCGATTCCCGAACTGGACGCGATCCAGTGGGTCTACGGTGCGGGAAACGGCCGCGCCAGCGACTGGCTGCATGTCTACTGCAAATGCCAGGCCGCCGGCAAGGGGGTGCAGATCTTCGCCGGGTTGGACGAATTGGAGACGCTGATGGGCGCGCTGCGGCCGGAGGGGGTCTGGCTCGGCGTGCACGGCGTGAAGGACCGCGGGACGGCCGACGCCGTGCTGCGGCGGGTCGCGCGCTGGACGAAGTGAGCGGGTCATGCTGACGCGTGTCGAGCAATGGGAGGAGTGGGTCGAGCGGTGCGCCGCCGACCGCTGCGCCCCCGGAACGGCGGCGGCGCTGCGCCGTTTCGGCGCGTTCCGGTTCGGACGCTATCTCGGGATCTGCCTGGGGCAGGATGCCGCCGCGGGGGTCCGTCCCGATGACCGCGACTGCTTCCACCTGTTCGAAACGCACTGCTGCGTCGCCCGCGGACGCGCCGGCAAGCGCTACAAGGAGTGGCTCGCGGCGCGCGGCGGAGGCGCGTCCGGCGCGGCGGCCTTCGAGAGCGGGGCGTCGCTGCTGGTGCGCGATGTCGTGCGGTCCTTTGTCCAGCGCGAATGCCCGTCGCCGCGTCAGGTCCCGGCCGATGCCGTGATCGACGGGACCGACGGCCTCACCCTCGCCGATCTGCTGCCTGCCGCCGCCGACGGCGCGTCCGCGCCCCCCGACGCGGCGCGGGCCGACGCCATCGCCCGCGCCGTCCTCCCCGGCCTGGCCGACGCCCACCGCGCCGTCGTCCTGGCCCGGGGCTGTGGCGTTCCACTGAACGATCCGGGGCTGCTGGCGCTGCTGGGGGTCGGCAAGAGCCGGACCGCCGCGTTGTGGGCCGAGGTCTACCGGCGGGTTGCCGCCGAAACCCGCCGGCAGGTGCCCGAGGGCGACAGCCGCTGCTGGCTGCCGCTGGCGCTCCAGGCCGCGGAACGGCTCGGCGCGCACATTTTTTCGCGCGAGCGGGTGGAAAACCGGTGGCGCGGTCACTTTAAGGGGGTGGAGGGAGGAACCGATGAATGACCACACCCAGCGGGAACGGCTTGCCACCTGGCTCGCTGCCTGGCGGCTCGACCGGGCGATGGCGGCCGCCGACGGCGACGCGGCGGAAACGGCGGAGGCCGGCGAACCCGCGGCGGGTGCGCGGGCGGCCGGTGTGGCGCCGCGGGCGGAGTACGCGGCGCGGGCCGCGCCGCCGCGGGCGGGCGACGTGCTGCTGCTCAAGCCGCTGACCCCGCTGACGCGGCGGCGGCCGGTCTACGTGCTGGTGCTCGGACGCGGAGGCGCCCGCGGCACGCGGCAGGTCGCGCCGTTCGCCCGGTTCGAGGTTCCCGCCACGCCCGGAGAGGCGGGAACCGGGCTGGCGCCGCCGCCGCTGCGCGTGCTCGCCCTGTGGAACCGGCGCACGGTGCCGGCGGCGCGGTTGGCGGCGCTCGCCTGGCCGGTGCTGCGCCTCTCGCGGACGCAACGGCTGGAGGCGTCGGCCGCCGGCGAGACGCGGCGGGGGCCGCCGCTGGTCCACCCCCTCGACCCGCGCCACGACTACCTCGACGAGGAGCGGCGGCTGTGGCCCGAGTGGGAAGCGGCAGGGGAGGGGCTGGGGTGGGGCGACGGCCGGGTCGCCGAAGGCGCTGTCCTGGACACTTGGGAACTGGCGCGCGCCGCCGAAACGTCCGACAACGAGTATGGCGGTCATTTTCCGCGTTGACCCGTAGCATGGCAGGGCGTATCCTGCTCTCACTGCTTGCTGGTGTGGCGCGGGCATTCTGCCCGTGGTCCACGGGCGGGACGCCCGTGTCACGAGGGGTTCTGCCGGAGTTCCGGTATTGACGCCACCCGCTTGCGCAACCTGTGACGCAATCGCCCGTTCCACGCCCCCTTGCGCGTGTCACACTGCGACAAAACGCCCGTCCGGGACCGTTCCAGAAAATAAAAACATGCATAATACTAAACATAAGTGATTAATAAGGAAAAAGATATAGAGATAAAACAGAACAAATCGACTCTCTTGGCATACGCGTTGCTTTTAACCAGCAGCCCATCGGTGTGAGTAGCCAAGGGCAGAACGGAGCATGGCTATGGCGAAAGTTTTGGGAATCGATCTGGGGACGACCAACTCCTGCATGGCAATCATGGAAGGCGGCGAGCCCGTGGTCATCCCCAACGCCGAGGGTGCGCGGACCACGCCGTCGATCGTCGCCTTCACCAAGGGCGGGGAGCGGCTGGTGGGGCAGGCGGCGAAGCGGCAGGCGGTGACCAATCCCAAGAACACGGTTTTCTCGATCAAGCGTTTCATGGGGCGCAAGTTTGACGAGGTGTCGCACGAAGCGGCGATGATGCCGTACGAGATTGCGCGGGCGGCAAACGGCGACGCCCACGTAAAGATAGGCGACAAGGTCTATTCCCCGCCGGAGATTTCGGCGATGGTGCTGCAGAAGCTCAAGGCCGACGCCGAAGCCTATCTGGGCGATAAGATCACGCAGGCTGTGATCACCGTGCCCGCCTATTTCAACGACAGCCAGCGCCAGGCGACCAAGGACGCCGGCCGGATCGCCGGACTCGAGGTGCTGCGGATCATCAACGAGCCGACGGCGGCGTCGCTCGCCTACGGGCTCGACAAGAAAAAGGACGAGAAAATCGC
>CAYVKQ010000080.1:0-11047 GCA_964451945.1 uncultured Lentisphaerales bacterium | reverse complement strand
GCGGTTGGCCTGGGCGAGGATGCGGTCGTAGTATCCCTTGCCGTAGCCCAGCCGCCCCCCCTGCGCGTCGAAGGCGAGGCCGGGGATGATGAAGCAGTCGACGTCCCACGGCTGCACGGGAACGCGGACGGCGGGCTCGCGGATCCCGTTGTGGCCGGTGATCAGGGGCGTTCGCGGATTGAAGGCGAAGAGCCCGTAGGCGTGTTCGAGCCCGTCCCAGGCGGGGATGCAGGCATCGCGTCCGGCGTCGAACACGGCCCGCAGGATGTAGCGCGTGGTGACTTCGTGCGGGGTGCCGAGGTAGCAACAAAACAACCAGGAGCCTTTGAACGCCTCGCTTGCCGCAAAACGTTCGGCGATCACCTTGCCGGCCAGTCGCCGCGTCTGGTCGTCGACCTGCTTGCGGCGGGTGCGCATTTCGTCGCGAATCTCTTGCTTGGTCATGGGGCCCTGTCGTGAGTAGCTTTGATCCATTTACGCTTCAGGGTTTCTGGTCGCGGCGGCGACCCGTTCCATCCGCTTGCGGATCGTCTCCTCGTAGCCCTGGTCGGTCGGGGTGTAGTAGCGCTTCTCGGCCGGCAGGTAGCGCTGCTCGACCAGATGGTCCTTGAAGTCGTGGGGGTAGCGGTAGGCGTGGTCGGCGGTATCGTGGCCCACCGCGTCGAGATGGAGGTTCTTGAGGTGCTCGGGGACGGCCAGGATGCGGCCGGCGCGGACGTCGCCGAGGGCCGCCTCGACGGCGAGGTAGGCGGCGTTGCTCTTGGGGGCGGTGGCGAGGTAGGTCGTCGCCTGGGCGAGGATGATGCGCGCCTCGGGCATGCCGACGTACTCGACGGCCTGGGTGGCCGAGACCGCGAGGGTGAGGCCACGGGGGTCGGCGTTGCCGATGTCCTCGCTGGCGAGGATCATCAGGCGCCGCGCGATGAAGCGGGGATCCTCGCCCGCCTCCAGCATCTTGGCGAGCCAGTAGACCGCGGCGTGGGGGTCGGAGCCGCGGACGCTCTTGATGAAGGCCGAGATGGTGTCGTAGTGGCCGTCCTCGCCGCGGTCGTAGAGGATCATGCGGCGCTGCACGCAGTCTTCCATCACGGCGCGGGTGATGCGGATGACGCCGTCGGCGCCGGGATGCGTGCTGCGGGCGGCGAGCTCCAGCGCGTTGAGGGCGCGCCGGGCGTCGCCCTCGCAGATGCCGGCGAGGAAGGCGGCGGCGTCGGCGTCGGCCTCGGCCCGCAGCAGGCCGAGGCCGCGAGCCTCGTCGGCCAGGGCGCGCGCGATGAGGGTCGCGACAGCCGCCTCGTCGAGCGGCTTGAGCTCGAAGACGATCGACCGCGAGGTGAGCGGCGAGTTGATGAAGACCTGCGGATTGTGGGTGGTGGCGCCGATCAGGGTGACGGTGCCGTCCTCGACGAAGGGAAGCAGGACGTCCTGCTGCGCCTTGTTGAAGCGGTGGATCTCGTCGATGAAGAGGATCGTCCGGCGCAGGGCGCGGAGCTGCCGGGCGTTTTCGCAGGCGGCGCGCAGCGCGGCGACGTTGGAAGTGACGCCGCTGCTCCGTTCGAAGCGGCAGCGGGTGGCCCGGGCGATCACCTCGGCGAGGGTCGTCTTGCCGCAGCCGGGGGGGCCGTAGAAGATGAGGTTGGTCAGGCGGTCGGCCTCGATCACGCGGCGCAGCAGCTTGCCGGGGCCGAGGATGTGGTCCTGGCCGACGATCTCGTCGAGTGTCTGCGGCCGCATGAGGGCGGCCAGCGGCGGGCGCGAGGCGCCGCCCGGCGCCGCGTCGGCGTCGTCGGGAGAGGCGTCGGCCGACACGGGCGCCGCCGCATCAAAGAGATCGTCGTCTTCGGACATGGCGGTAGCATGACACAGCCGCGCGGCGGATTCAAGCAGTTGAGAGGGGGGACCGGCAATTCTTAGAGGCGCCTGCAAAACCTCCGGTTTGTGCAAGCGAAGGGTTCAGGGTTCGGGGGATGTTTTCAGCCTGAACCCTGACTCCTGGCGCTTGCAGGGGTTCTGCAAGCGCCTCCTTAGTATGGCGCGGTTGGGCCTTCGGGGTCGGCATCGGTATCGGAATCGGGGTCGAAAAGCCTGTGTTCGGCCGATACCGACGCCGACAGGCACACCTCCCATAATTGGAAGTGCCCGCCGCGCGAGATCCCTCCTTGACATCCCCGCCCACGCCCGCTACCTTTTTCCCCATGGCGCAACGTGCCACGCCTCCGGTCGGCCCGGGCGGGCCGGTTTGAGCCATATCACTGAGGCGTAGCAAGAAAAGGTCTGCAGGTGACAAACTACCGAAAAATGTCATGCTACATCTTGAAAGGGAACACGATATGCCAGTCATAGCGCGCTTTTACGGGATACTGATCAAGATGTACTTCCGCGAGCATGGAGCACCTCATTTTCACGCCATCTATGGTGAGTTCAATGGCGTCTTTGACGTGACAAGCGTGGAGATGATCGAGGGCGACCTCCCGCCGAGGGCACAGCGCCTCGTTCGCGACTGGGCAGAGAAGTACAAGAACGAACTCCAGAGGATGTGGGAAACGCAAGACTACAAGGCACTCCCCGGATTGGAATGAACGATGACAACAGCCACCAAGTACCCGAGGATCCAGAGCGTCACGCCGCAATGCGGCAAGACGCTGCTTGTCACGTTTGAAAACGGTGTCAGGAAGGTGTACGACTGTGTCCCCCTCCTTCAGAGAGACGTTTTTCGCTCGCTGAAAGACGATGCCGTCTTCCGATGCGCTCATGCCGATTCCCACGGCTACGGAGTCGTCTGGAACGACGACATCGATCTTGCCGAGTCAGAAATCTGGATCAACGGACGGACCGCAGAACAACAAGGCGGCGGGTGACGGCCTGTCTGGGGGGCGAGCGTCCCCGCGAGCCGTGCGCGCAAGGCCGGGCGCATGGCGATGCGACAGGTCCGCGGCCAACTCCCGCAGTTTCGGGTGGGATACCCTTTGCGCGCGGCACGAGACTACTCATCCGCCTCTAGCGAGACGGGGTAGGAGCGCTTGAATCTGAGCGCTTTGAAAGTCGGGTCGGTTTCGGGGATCAGGCAGTGGCCCATCCCAGCCGGGAGGTTGTCAAAGACGGGATCGCGCACCGGCGCCAGAATACCCGCGTAGGGGGCTTTGACCCCCTTCAGGACCGGGCGCCCGCGCGCCTCGTATTCGTACCACAGCGTGAACCGCCCCTTGAAGATTCCCGTGCGCGCCGCGAACGAAAGGGTCGCCTGCGCGGGGTTGACCGGATCGTAGTCGTACCAGACGACTCCCTCTTCCACCATCTTCTTCGGCTTTGCTGCACGCGCTACCGCGAGGCGCGTCCCTGCCGCCGTTACCGCCACACCATCCGGCACAGCGGCCGGCTCCGCGACGCCGTCCGCATAGTGGTAGGCAGCCTCGTTTACCTCTGCGCTGAACAGATACCCCGCCGCAAGCTCTGGCACGGTGCTGTAGAAGCCGCCGCAGGCGTCGAGCAGCATGCGGAAGCCGTCGGGGCCCTTGCCCGGCTTCTCCCAGCGGATGAACCACCCCGCGTCGCGGTCGGTCGTGACCGTCCGCGCCGCCGGGTCGAGCCACAGCAGTCCGCCGGCCCATCCCTTCCTGGCGTAAAGCGAAGCGAAGACCGGTACGCAGGCGGCCGGATCATCTCCGTCGGCGAGGATCAGCCGGCTGGAGCGCGAAACCTTCGTGCCGTCGGCCAGCACTCCCGCCACCTTGGCCGATCCCTTGCTGCCTATGGTGACCGTCAGATAGCCCACGCCTGCCGGCGCCGCTTCCGCGTCGCCCAGGGATTCGTGGTCATGCGGTGGCAGCGCGACGGTGTAGTAGCCCCTGAAACCTTCCAGCAGCGCTGCCGCCGCCGCATCGCCGCGGTCGGCGAAGCGGTTGCGCCCGCCGTCGAGTGCCAGTGGCGCGTCCCCCGCCTTCCCCCCTTGCAGCGTGCCCCAGATACGGTCGCCAAGCACGAAGAGGTCAAGCGTCTCGCCGCTGCGCGCGGTCAGCGTTGCGCGGCTGGCGCCGTCGTCCTCGACGGCGTCCCAGACCTTGGCTCTGAAACTCACGTTGCCGCCCGGCAGCATCGCCTTGGCCGACAGCCTGCCCGCCGCGGAAGTTACCTTGAGCGTCAGCGTCCCCCGCACCGCCGTCGCGTCCACTCCATTGAAATCCTCGGCCGCGTAAAGATAGCCGTCAAAGGAACCGGTCGTCACCGACGGCTCGGTTGTGTTCTGGCTCGACGCCTGCAGAACCGTCATGTTCAAGGGACTGTCTGCAGCGCCATCGGCAACCACGCGAATCACCGCCGCGCGTGACCCGGCATCAGCGGAATTGGCGTCAAACACCACCGTTATCATGCCATGATCCGTGCCGCTCCCGCCGGAAGTCACACGGCACCACGATCCACCGGAAACCACGGTCGCCGTCCAAGTCAGAACTCCGTCGCCACTGTTGGCAACTACGAAAGTAGCATTGCCGGCGGCGCCGGAGACAGATCGCGCAGCAGGGGAGACAGACAAGACAGGCTGCGCACTCGGCGGCGTGTGGGGCGGTGTGCCGGGAGATGTGCCGCTGACATCCACCTGCAGCACGTTCGCATGGATGGTCAGGGGATCCGGCACGCCGATTTTCATGAACGCCGCTTCGCCGCCGATGTTGTGACTGCCGCTGGCCGCAGCAGGGACGCTCACCGTGTAGCTGAAAGTGACCGGGCTCGCGGGTATGCGGCTGCCCGTCCACAGAATCTCGCTAAACGCGTGCACGGGATCGCCTTCGCCGCTCACCGAAGCCACGCTCCATCCCGCTGGCAGGGCCGGGCGCCAAAGCAGTGAGGCGACATCCCCTGTGTAAGTGAACGTGCAGGATACAGTCAGGGTGGAACCTGGCGCGCATCTGCCGACCGGAAGCCGCTGCGCGGCCAACGCGCTCCCGCCTGCCGCGGTCTCCGCTTGGGCAAGACGAGCGGAAAAGAGTCCGTCTTCCATTTCAGGCGGAGTCGAAATCCGGCTGGAATACCGCGGCCTGACGGAGAAACCGTCGGCACCCTCGGCATCAAGATAATAACCGCCAACTCGCCAATAAGCGAGAACGCGGTTGGCTTCGGTGCCGTCGATCATCCAGTAGTCTTCGCGGAAGTCCGCTGAGTGACGCGGGCCGTCTGTGTCTCCAGGACCTGCGGCATAGCCGTCATCAGTGCCCGCATCAATATGAAAGGCGCCGGCTCGCCAATAGTCAAGAAAGCGCTCGTGCTCGTCGTCGTCGATCACCCAGAAGGGGGCCTTGTAGTCGGCCGAGTGGCGTTCTCCCGTGGTTATGGAGAGGACGTGTGGTTTCGCCGTTACAGTTATCGGATTGATCATACTGTCGAAGTGAAACTCCGCCGCAGCGGATATCCGCTTCAGGCCGCTCTCTCCCGGCGGCACATTGCAGCGATAGGTAAAGCGCAGCACACTATTCGATGAAGAGGCCGTCAGCAGAATTTCACCAGACTGTATCTCGGGATCGCCATCGCCAGTTACCGAAGCCAGCGTCCAGCCAGTCGGCAATGTGGGGCGGTACAAAAGCGACGCCAGCGTACTTCCCAAGGGCCATCGTGCCTCGCAATAGACAACACATTCGCCGCCAGGAGTATAGTAATAATACGGTGCCTGTACCGCATGGTCGACTATTCCCACGACTATGACGCTCCAATGCCCATAGAGAGTCGTGGCATTGGTTATAGTGACCATCGAATAGGGGAATATCTGCGTTCCAGTGCCTCCCGGCTCCGTCCACCACCCTTCAAACTTGTACCATGGACGATCATCTAGAAGTCCATTCTCAGGCGTTGGCAAAGTGCCCCATTGCAGCCCGTAGGTAACGTTGGTGTATGCCTCGCGATCGTTGGGATTCCCAGTTGTAAAAGTAACCTGGTAGGTGTTTACCGCCCAGCCAATAGCGGGGTTTGTCGGGTGCTGTGCCAAGGCAACGCAGTTGGACATGATCGTGTCTGCCCAAGACCAGGCTGAACCGTCAGCCTTGAACCAATGTTCATCCCAGGTGTGCCCTGGACGCACCGGCACCGGCTTGTCCACAATGTCCGTAAAGAAGGTTCCAATGTCAACAAGCCGCATATCGATCACGTCGCCGCCGAAAGCTGTGAACACAACCTGTCGCACACTCGCATCCACAGTGTACTGTGCCGTGCGGGTGTTGTTTGTTTCGTTGCTCTCACGCGCTTGATCGGTACAGTCGCACCACGCCAAGAAGGTTTGCGTGCCGGCAAGTTCAGGTCCCACAAAACGGACTTCCACATCTGAACTCGTATTGCCGGCAAGCGTACCGACATACGATTTTGCGAGACTGTTCGAAGTGACGGTGGAGACTCCATCCCAGTTGTTCGGCCAGCCAACATACCCAGCATCGTCCGTAAAGGCTGCTCTGTTGGTGACAACCACCCGCGCCAAAACATACCCGCCCGGCGATGTTTTTGCTGTGTCGATATCTATCGAATGAATGGCAAAATCGGCTAAGCCAAAAGTGGCCGTCTTGCGGTTGTTGCTTTCATTTGTCTCCGGTGCGTTGTCAGTGTAGTCAGCCACTGCATGGAACACCTTTGCACCCGCTTGCGGGGGAACTGTGAAACTGACCGGCACACTCACGCTTGAGTTTCCCAGAATTGTCCCCAGTCTCTTGGTAGAAAAAGAGCCAAGTGGTGGCGGCAAACCATCGTCCTCGGCCCAGCACCAGCCCAACTGTCCCGCATCGGCGCTGGTTGGCGAGAGGTTGGTTACGATGATCGTGGCTTGTATGTCAACCCCGGATGCTGTCGCAGTGGAGCGGATGTTGATCAACTCCACCGCCAAATCGGGCAATAAGTACTGTGCCGTGCGGGTGTTGTTTGTTTCGTTGCTCTCACGCGCTTGATCGGTACAGTCGCACCACGCCAAGAAGGTTTGCGTGCCGGCAAGTTCAGGTCCCACAAAACGGACTTCCACATCTGAACTCGTATTGCCGGCAAGCGTACCGACATACGATTTTGCGAGACTGTTCGAAGTGACGGTGGAGACTCCATCCCAGTTGTTCGGCCAGCCAACATACCCAGCATCGTCCGTAAAGGCTGCTCTGTTGGTGACAACCACCCGCGCCAAAACATACCCGCCCGGCGATGTTTTTGCTGTGTCGATATCTATCGAATGAATGGCAAAATCGGCTAAGCCAAAAGTGGCCGTCTTGCGGTTGTTGCTTTCATTTGTCTCCGGTGCGTTGTCAGTGTAGTCAGCCACTGCATGGAACACCTTTGCACCCGCTTGCGGGGGAACTGTGAAACTGACCGGCACACTCACACTCGAGTTCCCGGCAATTGCTCCCAGTCTCTTGGCAGAAAACGAGTCAAGGGGTGGCAGCACGTCGGTGCCTTCGGCCCAACTCCAGCCCAACTGTCCCGCATCGGCGCTGGTTGGCGAGAGGTTGGCTACGACGACCGTGGCCTGTACGTCAACTCCGGATGCTGTGGCCATAGAGCGGATGTCGATCGACTCTATCGCAAAATCGGGCAATAAGCGGCAGTTCCAGCGGTAGCTGCCGAGATGGATGTTGTAGTTGCAGTCGGCGTAGATCTCGAATGCCACGGCATCGCCGGGCGAGACAACGACATCGCGCGTGAACTCGTTGTCCGAGGGACAGCACCCTCTCCCCACCAGATCCCAGATACTGCTGCCGTCAGATTGCTTCCAAACCTCGGCGAAGAAACTCGCTCCCCATGGCATGCCTCCTTCAACCGGGTTGCCCGTCAGGCGGAAGCGGTGCGATGAGTTGGGTTGCACCGAGATGCTGCCGGGGTAATAGGTGGGCGACGTGCTCCCGTTCCACGGTATGGTGAACACATCGGCCCGGGCCATTGCCGCCAGAAGCAGGGGAGCAAGCAGCACGGTGGCCCAACGAAGCATGCTTCCATGGCGTTTTCCATGGGCACGGCCGGTCCAGGCGGTTGGCGATGTTGTCTTCATGGTCTTCTCCTTGTTTGCGATACCCTGCGGGGGCCAATTGGACCGAATCAGGGGTTGGCGATGCTTACTTCTTGAGCCGCATCAGCTCGCCGGGCGGCAGGTCGCCGGGTTCCTTCACGTCGCGCGAAAGCACCGCGTTCTTGGGCAAACCCGCATCGACCGACATCGCCTCCTCGGAGTTCATGATGCCGACCGTGACGAAAATGATGATCTCGGTCTGTGACTTCTGGCGGCTCTTCCAGCCAAACAGCCGCGGACCGACCCAGGGGATCCGGCGCAGCAGCGGAATGCCGCTGTCAACGTTGGTTTCACCGCTGCGGGTGAGCCCGCCGATGACGGCCGTGGAACCATCGAGCATGGAGAAGGAGGTCGTGATCTTCTTCATGTTGATGACTGGATAGGTAGTCATGGGCACATCCGCGGAAAGGCCCTGAATCGCATAGTCGCCCACCTTCTCGCTGATCGAAGGTTCGATCGTGATGGCGATCACACCCGTGCTGCTGACGCGCGGCGTGACCTTCAGGCTCACCCCGTAGCTGAAGAAAGCCTCGCCCACAAAGGGCTCCTTCTTGCCGGGGATTATTGCCAGCCTGGTGCTTGTCGTGTCACGCCCGTTGTCCGTCGTTGCAGGCTGGAATTCCACCTCGACATACGGCTCCTTGGTGGTCATGTCGACCGTTGCCTCTTTCTCGTTGGACACGATGATCTTCGGATTGGAGATGATCGAGACTCCGTCTTCCTGCTCGAAGGCACTCAGCGTCACCCGCAGATCGCTGAGGGTCATCTGTCCGCCCATGCCGCGCGCCATGCGCCAGGCCATGTCCTCGGCCGTGCGGCCCGAGCCGCCACCGGCTACAATCTCGTCGGGAATGAGATACTTCCTGACATCGACATATTCCTTGTACGGGAATGTCGGCTTGTTGATTCGCACCGACTCCTCCGGGTCGGTTCCGGGGATGGTGATGAAGTCCGGTGTATAGAAGGGGTCCGTGGAGTCTCGCTGCTCTGTTGCAACGGTTCTGGTATCGTAACGGGCAGCCTCGCCGCGGTTGACCGTCATACCGCCGCCTATCCCGTTCACCGAGGCGCTCCAGTTGTTCAACATCTCCCAGTTGATGCCAAGTTTTTTACTGGCCTGTGCCGTCATCTCCACAAACCTTGCCTCGATGTAAACCTGGCTGGGGGCGACATCAAGGGTTTCGACAACCTTGCGCACGTCGGGCAGCCTGCTGGCCTGGGCCTGCACCAGGACCACGTTGCCATCGGAGAAAGGCGTGGCGCGCCCGGCGCCGCCAAGCATTTTGTTGACCAGATCGGCCATATCGCTCGCCTTGGCGTATTTGAGGGAGAGGGTCTCGATGACCGTGGGCTCCTCGCCGGCGCGGCCCGATTCGACGACGTAGATGCCGGAGCCGGCCGGTTTCTCGTTGAGGATCAGCGAATGGCGGCTGAGGATCGATTCGAAGGCGGGTTTCCAGGCGACGTTCTTCAGACTGACCGAAACCGTGCCGGTCAGGTTGGAGGTGGCGGCGATGATGTTGGCGCCGGAGAGCTGGGAGAAGAGCTTGATCACCTCGGACATCGGCGTGTCCTCGAAGGTGACGCTGATCGTTCCTTCGGCGGTCTCCGTCAGTTCCGCCGTGGGCGCACCCTCGGCTTCGGTGACGACGGTGGCGGCGGGCGCTTCAGGTGCGGCCGGCGCTGCCGGGGGAGGCGGCGGGGGAGGTGGCGCGGCCTTTGCCGCGGCCGCGGCGAGACGCGCGGCCTCGGCCGCGGCGAGACGCGCCGCTTCGGCCTCGGTGATGACCGGCACCGGGGCTGCGGGAACGGCGGCCGCGGCTGCCGGCGCCGCCGGAGCGGCGGGGGGCGGCTTGACCGCAGCGGGGGCCGGCTTGACCGCAACGGGGGCTGGCGCGACTGCGGCGGGGCGGGGCTTGACCACAGCGGGGGCCGGCGCGACTGCGGCGGGAGGCGGTTCAACCGCTGCCGGAGGCGGTTCCACTTTGAGCAGCGGCTCGACCGCCGCGGCGGGTTCCTGCGAACGGGCCGCCAGAGCCAGAAAAACGGCGGCGGTACCGGCGACCAGGAGGGAGTGTTTCATGGTTTCGATTCTCCGTGTGGGGTTTGTGGCAAAAATAGCGTAAGCCGTGCCAAGTTCATTTGTCGGTTGGCGGCGGCGCGAAGCGCGCGCCGTCGCCCAGGCGCCGCGCCTCGACGGGGGTGAAGGCGACGCCGTCGGCGTCGATGCGGGCGATGCGCCAGGCGAAGCTGAAGAGGGGGGTTTCGACTTTCACGGTCTGCCCCGGGGCGATCAGGCGGTTGTTCATGAAGGCGAAGAACCGTTCGCTGCCGTCGGGATTGACGCCGCTGCCGACGTTCGGCTTGAGCTGGCGCCGGGCGGCGGCCCAGTCGCCGGGGCCCGGCTCGGCGAGTTTCTGCGGCGGCGGGGCGGGATCGGGTTGGCTGGCGGCGACGGGCGCAGTGGACGGGGGAGCGGGGTCGAAGCCGACGGGCCAGAAGGGGTCGCGGACGATGGGTGGGAGGGCGGGCGGCGGCGCGGGGGGCTGGACGCGGGGCTCGGCCGTGGCGCTTTCGGCTGCCGCCGCGGGCGCGGCCGCCTCGGCATCGACGGCGCGGCTGCGGACGGCCGCCGCGAGCAACGCGAGTGCGGCGGCAAGGAGGCGGGATGCGGTTGCGGGTTTTCGTGCCATGGCTGTTCTCACAATCGGGGTGGTTCGGCCGGGGCGCTGACGCATTCGAGGCGGAGGGCGACGCGGTGGCGTCTGGGGTCGCTGGGTTGGGTGTTGACGGTGAGCCCGGCGACATGGATGTAGGGGTTGTCCGACTCGATGTAGGCGATGAAGTCGCGGATTTGTTCATACGAGCCGAGTCCGCGGATGTCGGCGGTGCAGAGGGAGAGCGGGGCGTCGGGGCGGCGTCGCGGCAGGGGCTCGGGGTTCTGGACCGTGAGGGTGTGGAGGGTGAACGCCGCCTTCTGCGCCAGCGGGTCGAGCCGCTGCCGCAGCCCGAGCTGATAGGAGGATCCGAGAA
>CAYVKQ010000079.1:0-11088 GCA_964451945.1 uncultured Lentisphaerales bacterium | reverse complement strand
CGCGCGGGGACGCTGGCCGGCGCGTTCGAACAGGTGGCCAAGCCAGACCGGCCCGACCTTTTCCGGCCCTACCGGCCGCTCACCGACGCCACGGCCGAAGCGCCGTTCGTCTGCCTGCGGCTGCCGACCGGCGGCGGCAAGACCATCCTCGCGACCCATGCGGTCAAGACCGCCGCCGAAGCCTGGATGTGCACCGACTCGCCGCTGGTCCTGTGGCTCGTGCCCACCAGCATGATCCGCGACCAGACCCTCGACGCGCTGCAGGATGCGAAACATCCCTACAGGCAGGCGCTGGACGACGCCTACAAGGGCCGCGTGCGCGTGCTCGCCCTGTCGGACTTCGCGCAGTTGCGCCCGCAGGACCTGGTCTCGCGCGCCAACATCCTCATCGGCACGCTGGCCACGGCGCGCGTGGACAAGACCGAGAGCCGCAGGGTCTACGACCACAACGAAGACCTGGAACCGTTTTTCGCGCGAGGTGTGCCGGACGGGGCAGAACTGGAGCGCGACCCGCAAAGCGGCAAGGTGAAGTACTCCTTCATCAATCTCCTGTCGCTGGTGCGTCCCCTGGTGATCGTGGACGAGGCGCACAACAACAAGTCGCCGCTCAGCCTGGAGGTGATGAACCGCATCCGGCCCTCGTGCGTGGTCGAGTTCACCGCGACCCCCGCGGCGGAGAGCAACATCCTGCATCACGTGGCCGCCTCCACCCTCCAGAAAGAGCAGATGATCAAGATGCCGATCGAGCTGACCCAGCACGACAACTGGCAGCTGGCGCTCCATGCGGCGGTGCAGGAGCAGGGGCGGCTGGCCGTCGTCGCCGTCAAAGAAAAAGAGTACCTGCGGCCCATCGTCTTGATTCAGGCGGAAAACAAGGACAAGGATGTCAGCGTCGATGTGGTCCGCGACTACTTGCTCTCTCAGGAGAATATCCCCGAGGCGCAGATTGCCGTGGCGACCGGCGAGCGGCGCGAGTTGGACGAGGTCAACCTGTTCGATCCCGCTTGTCCGGTCCGCTTCGTGATTACGGTTCAGGCGCTCAAGGAGGGATGGGACTGCTCTTTCGCCTACATGTTCTGCTCGCTGGCGACGGTGCACTCGACCAAAGACGTGGAACAGCTCTTGGGCCGCGTGCTGCGGATGCCCTATGCGCGTTGCCGTCAGGCGGAAGAACTCAACCGGGCCTATGCGCACGTCTCCAGCGCCAGTTGGCCGACGGCGATCGTGCAGCTCCGCGACCGGCTGGTCAGCATGGGCTTCGACGAGACCGAGGCCGAGCGCGCGATCCGCGAGCAGATTGCGGCCGAGAGCGTGCCGGCCCTGAAGCTCGGCTATCCGGATGCGGCCGACGGCCTGCCGCTCTTCGACGCGCGCGTCGTCGTGAAGGAGCCTCCCGCGCTGAGCCATCTCGACGCCGCGGAGCGCGACTACGTGACGGTGCGCCCGACCGCCGACGGGCACACGGAGATCGTGCTGAGCCCGCAGATCACCGAGGCTGCGTTCAAGAAGGTGGAGCAGGCGCTGAAGCCTGCCGACCGGGCCAGCCTGCGCGGGCAGATGGCGCTCCGGCGGCGGCAGGAGCGCCGCCGCAACTGTCCGGCAGAAAAAGGCGCGTCCTTCTCCGTGCC
Source organism: uncultured Lentisphaerales bacterium (assembly GCA_964451945.1). Taxonomy (GTDB): domain Bacteria; phylum Verrucomicrobiota; class Kiritimatiellia; order RFP12; family JAAYNR01; genus JAAYNR01. The sequence continues at coordinate 9,460 of CAYVKQ010000079.1, read as the reverse complement.
GCAACTGATGATCCGGCTGGACGGTGAGCTTTGCCCCGTAGACGAGGAATTGTATCTGCGCGAAGGTGTCCGGCTGGCCGACTTGCCGGTGGCGCTGGAAGCGGCGGACTTTGACGCGGATGAAGGCGCAATGCGGTATCTGGTGGGAATCAAGGACGACCGCATGTTCATCCGTGCGCTCAGTCGCGGCGAGGTGGACATGAACGGGCTGGTGGCGACATGGGACGAAGCCGAGTTCGTCCGGTTCCTCGCTCCGAGGCTCCGGCACAAGCATATCCGGCCGCCCGTATTAAACGAGTATCTGCGCAATGTCATCGTCTACCTGCGGGAAAAGCGCGGGCTCTCGCTGGCGCTCCTGCAATCGGCAGTCTTCAAACTGGAAGATGTGCTGAAACGCAAGATTGCAGCGAGCATCGAACAGGCCAAGGCCAAAGGTTTCCAAACATTGTTGTTTTCTGCAGACGCGGAGCCCGTGGCCGGGTACGACGTGCCGTATGTATTCCCCAAGGCAGATGCTTACACGCCCCTGAAATACTACAAAGGCCAATACGAGTTTCAGCACCATTTCTACGCCGACGTGGCGGCGTTCGACAGCGGCGAGGAACAGGATTGCGCATGGGTCATCGACAAGCTGCCGCAGGTCGAGCACTGGGTGCGCAACATCGCCAACGACGACCGCTCCTACCGCTTCCCGAAAGCCGGCGGAGACTTCTACCCCGATTTCGTCGCGCTCCTCAAGGACGGCCGGCGCCTGGTGGTGGAGTACAAAGGCGAAGCCTACAAGACCAACGACGACTCCAAGGAGAAGAACCTGGTTGCCCGGCTTGCGGCCAGGGCCAGCAAAGGGCAGTTGCTCTATGTGATGGCGGTTGAGCGCGACGCCCTCGGCCGCACGGTCGAGGGGCAGATCAAAGCGGCGCTGGATAACATCGGGTAACGGGAGACTGAACGCTCATCAGAAATGCCATGCGCCCCGCAAAAAGAGTGACTGGTCAATCCCGCGGCTGCATGGTAAAGTATCTTCGCCATGAGAGAATATACTGCAGTCGTTGAGCGATGCCCCGAGACGAAGCTCTACGTGGGCTATGTCCCAGGTTTTCCGGGTGCGCATTCTCAAGGTGCGAGCCTTGAGGAATTGCGCGAGAACATCCGCGAGGTGGTTCAGATGCTCCTGGAGGACGGGGAACCGCAGATGGAAGCCGAGTTCGTCGGCACACAGGCCGTCATGGTGTAGTCCGCAATGGGATCGTTGCCGATACTCAAACCGAGGGAAGCCGTGCGCGTTCTTGAGCGACTCGGCTTCGTGCAGATCCGACAGCGAGGCTCGCATCGCCAGTTTCGCCATCCCGATGGGCGACAAACGACGGTGCCGGACCACGGGTCGCGCGACCTCTCGCCTATCATCCTGCGACAGATCATCAAGGACATTGGCCTGACGGCGGACGAGTTTCTGACCCAGCGTTGAAAACGCCCGAACGAGCAAATGCGATGTTTGCGGGGCGGGGCGGCTCAGGGCGCGGGAGAGACGCGGGACCAGTGCGCGTCGAGCCGCTTGGCCGAGACCGGCACCGCCGCGCGCACCTCCTGGGCGAAGAGTGAAACGCGGTATTCCTCGACCAGCCAGCGGTAGTCGTCGAGCGCGGCGCGGTCGTGCGGCGGCTTGTTCGACGCCGTCGCCAAGGCGGTGTAGCGCCGCCACAGGGGCGCGATGTCGGCCAGCCGCTTGGCGTCGCCTGCGGGGTTGGTGCGCAGCCGCTCCAGCCGGACGCGCATTCCCTCCAGGTAGCGGGGGTAGTGCTGCAGCCGCGTCCAGGGGACGACGCGGACGAACCCGGGGAAGACCAGCCAGGCGAGCTGGTCGCGCAAATCGTCGGCCGCCTCCTCCGGCACCGCCGCGGGAACCGCCGCCGCGGGTGTCCGCCGCGCCGCGGGGAGCGGTGCGGCGGCGAAGACATCGGCGGCGGGGGTGTCCGCGCGGGCGTTGAGCAGGTCGGCGAACGTGGCGAGCGCCGCCGGGCGCGGGAGGCTTTTCGCCGCGGCGCCCGTGGTCGGCTTCGGCAGCGGCAGGTCGGCGCGCGCCGGTCGTGACGCCGCATCGGGCACCGTTTTTCCGGCCAGCGCGTGTTCGATGGCGTCGGCCTGGTGCAGCACGCCGAGGACGAGCGCGCGGATGCGGGCGTGGGTCTCGCCGAGCCGGCCGCGCCCCTCTTCGAGACTGGTGCGGAAGGCCCCTGCGCTGCGGATTGGCGGGCGCGCCTCGATGAAGGTGCCCCGGAGCGCGGCGTCGGCCAGTTCTTCGCCGAACGACTCGGGCGTCGCTTCGATTGCGGCGAGGAGGCGCCGCTGTTCCTTGTTCAGGGCGGGCGGACGGCACAGGAGCGTGTAGCCGCGGCCCAGGGCGAGGGCGAAGAGACGGGCGAGCCCTCCGACGTGGGCGGCGGCGGCCGCGGCGGGGTCGGCGAAGAGACGCAGGGCGCAGGTGTCGGGAGAGGCGTCGGTGAGCGCCGGGTAGTGGAGGATCGGGAGGCCGGCGCGGCCGACGTCGACTTCGGCCGGCAACTCGCCGAAGGTCCACTCCGTGAGGCCGTCGCGGTGGAAGCGCGAACCGGTGCCGGCCGCGCCGGCGGGCGCCGATGGCTCCGCGGGGGCGAAGCGGCCGAGCAGCGCCGCGAAGTCGCGGCCGGCGTCGAGGGGGGCGCCGGCGGCGTCGGTCACGGCAAAGCGGATGCGGAGCCAGTCGGGGAGGGCCTCTTCGCGCCAGGCACCGGGGTCGATCCGCACACCGGTTTCGGCGGCCAGCGCCCGGGCGAGGGCGTCGAGCAGCGGTTCGCGGCCGGGCGTCAGGCGCGTCAGGCAGCGGGCCGCGGTCTCGTCGAGCGGGACGAGCAGGCGCCGGGTCTTTGCGGGGAGCGCGGCGAGGAGCCAGCGGACCTTGTCGGGGAGGAGTCCGGGAACGAGCCAGTCGGCGCGCCAGGCGCGCAGCAGCGGGAGCTGGTCGGCGGCGACGGTGCAGGTGATGCCGTCGTCGGGCTCGCCCGGCGCGTGGCGGTAGGCGAGGGGGATCGTGCGGTCATCGAGCGTGAGCGTGTCGGGGAATCCGGCCGCCGCCGCGTCGGGCGGGGGGAGGTCGGCGTCGCCGAGGCGGAGGGTTTCGGCGCGGGCCGGCGCCTGGCGGAGCCAGCGGCGGAGGTCGGCGACGCTGCAGAGATCGGCCGGGATGCGGGCATCGTAGAAGGCGTACAGCGCCTCGTCGTCGGCGGACGCCTCCGGCGCGCGGCGGGTCTTGGCGCGTGCCAGGCGGAGGGCCGCGGCGCGTTCGAGGTTTTCGCGGATCACCGGCGGCGGGTTGGGGATCTCGCCGGCGGCCAGGCCGTGGCGGATGAAGAGCGAGCGGGCCTCGGCGGGGTTGATGCGGGAATAGTCGCGCGCGCGGTTTTCGACCAGGACGAGGCCGTGGAGGGTGACCCGTTCGCGGACGCGCGCAAAGCCCTTGGCGCCGTCCCACCACGGCGAGTGGAACGACGATTTGCACAGCTCGCCGGCGACCGGCTCGATCCACGCGGGGTCGATGCAGGCGGCGGTGCGGGCGAAGAGGCGGGAGGTCTCGACCAACTCGCCGGCGATCACCCAGTCGCGCGAGAGCGGCAGGGCGGTGCGCGAGGGGCGCCCGGGCGGGACGGACGGCCCGTGTGGTTCGCGCTGCCGCTTCTCTCCGTCGCGCGCCGCCTTGGCCAGGCCCGAGCCGGGGAAGAGGGCGAAGCGCAGGCCGTGGGCGCCGCAGTAGGACTTGGCCTCCGCGTCGTACTTGCCGATGTGGCCGAGGAGTCCGGCGAGGAGGGCGCGGTGGAGGCCGGCGTCGCCGCCGTCGGCGGAGGCTGCGTCGAGGCCGGCCTGCTTCACCAGCCGTTCGAGCTGTTCGCGCAGGTCGCGCCAGTCGCGCATCCGCGGGAACGAGAGGTAGTGGTCGCGGCAGAGCCGCCGCGCGGTGGTGTTGGAGGTAAAACCGCCCTGCTCCTCGTACCAGCGCCAGAGACGGATGGCGGCGGCGAAGTCGGAGGCGGGGGTAAGGAAGCGGGCGTGCGCGGCGTCGGCTTCGGCCTGTTTCTCGATCGGCCGGCGCCGCGGGTCGTCGCATTCGAGCGCGGCGACGACGGTCAGTGCCGGCTGCAGCGCCTTCTCGGCGTCGGCGGCGAAGAGGATGCGGGCGAAGCGGGGCTCGAGCGGGAGGCGGGCGAGGCGGACGCCGAGGGGGGTGAGGCGCGTGCGCGGCGCGCGGCAGCCGTCGTCGTCGTCGTGGGTCACCGCGCCGAGCTCGACCAGCTCGCGCAGGCCGTCGCGGATGGCGGAGGGAGGCGGCGGGTCGAGGAAGGGGAACGCGGCGATGTCGCCCAGGCGGAGGTCGAGCATGGCGAGGATCACCCCCGCGAGCGAGGAGCGGACGATCTCCGGGTCGGTGTAGGGCGGACGGGCGGCGAAGTCCTCGGCGTCGTAGAGGCGGATGCACAGGCCGGGTCCGACGCGGCCGCAGCGGCCGGCGCGCTGGTTGGCGGAGGCCTGCGAGACCGCCTCGACCTGGAGACGCTGCACACGGGTGCGGGGGTTCCAGCGGGGCACGCGGGCGAGGCCGCTGTCGATAACGGTGCGGATGCCGGGAATCGTCACCGAGGTCTCGGCGACGTTGGTGGCGAGGATGATGCGGCGGACGCCGGGGAGCGTGCGGAAGGCCCTCTGCTGTTCGCCCGCGGGGAGCGAGGCGAGGAGCGGGATGACGGCGGTGCCGGGGAGGCGGCGGCCGGCGAGAAGGTCGGCGGTCTCGCGGATGTCCCGCTCGCCGGGGAGGAAGACGAGGACGTCGCCGGGGGAGTCGGTGGTCGCCTCGTCGGCGGCGTCGGCGACCATGCGCGGCAGGTCGGGGGCGTCGGGATCGGCGGCGGGGCGGTAGCGGACGGTGACGGGGTAAAGGCGGCCGGGGATGGTGAAGACGGGCGCGGGGGCGGCGTCGGCGGCGAAGAAGGCGGCGAAGCGTTCGGCGTCGAGGGTGGCCGAGCTGATGACGAGGCGCAGGTCGCGGCGGCGGGGGAGGAGGGTGCGGAGGATGCCGAGCAGGAAGTCGATGTTGAGCGAGCGTTCGTGCGCCTCGTCGAGGATCAGCGTGTCGTAGGCGCGCAGCAGTGGGTCGCGGCGGGTCTCGGCGAGGAGGATGCCGTCGGTCATGAATTTGATCCGCGTCTCCTCCGAGAGGCGCCGCTCGAAGCGGTGCTGCACGCCCACGAAGCCGCCCGGCTCGCAGCCTAGCTCCTCGGCGACGCGGGCGGCCATGGCGAGGGCGGCGAGGCGGCGGGGCTGCGTGATGCCGATCAGGCCGCGCCGGCCGCGGCCGGCGGCGAGGGCGATCTTGGGGAGCTGCGTCGTCTTGCCCGAGCCGGTGTCGCCGCAGACGATCAGGACACGGTTGCGCGCCAAGGCGTCGGCGATCGCCTCGCGGTGCGCCGTAATGGGCAGGGCATCCGGGAACCGCAGCGGCGGAAGGGTGCGGGGAGGGGCTGGGTTCAAGGGGCGATCCCGTTAAAGCCGGGCGCAGACAAACTCGCGCAAGGCGGCGACCGAGACGAAATTCGCCAGGTCGAATTCACCGTCTTCGACTTGGATGCCGAAGGCTTCCTCCAGTCCGACAACCAGCTCGAGCAGGCTGACGGAGTCGATCCCGTAGGCTTCGGTGAGCGAGGCGTCGGTGTCGATCGTTCCGGGTTCGACCTGCAGGAACAGGCGCTCGACAATCATCTCCTTGAGCTTTGCTTCGATCTCGGTTTTTTCCATCGGTCACTCCGTGCCTTGCAAATGGCCGACATCATAGCCCAAAACGGCGCGCGCCTCCACTCCAAATCATTCCGTCTCACGGCTTGCTCCGCCGCGGGCCCGCCGCGCTCAGGTCGAACGGGACAAAGCCGGCGGCGCGGGCGGGGGCGTCCGGCAGGAGCGTGAAGTCGCCGCCCGGCGCGTCGACGAAGCCCGGGGCCGCCACCACGCCGCCGCGGTCGCCGCTGTGCCGGCGCCAAGCCTCCAACGTGCCGCCGCCGCCGGCCGCCACGCCGTCGAAGCGGACGTCGCCATCCTCGCACCAGTAGACATTGCGGTCGAACACCACCTTTCCCGCCTGCCAGTGCGACGCATCGTCGGGGTTCCGTTTCAGGATCGGCGTGCCGCGCGCCAGGAAGATGTTGCGCTCGAACACCGCGCCCGCATGCCCCTCCATCCGGGTATAGGCGAGAACCGCCTGACCGCCATAGGCGAAGATATTGTTCCGCACCAGGTTGTTGCGTCCGTAGTGCTGGTGAAACAGCTCGCGGTCGGTGTTGGCGCAGAGGTTGCACTCGATCAGCAGGTCGCTGCTCCCCTCGTCGGGGTAGATCGCCCAGCCGCCGTAGCGGAGGCTGCGGATGTCGTGGATGCGGTTGTAGCGGACGCGCGTGCCGCAGGCGTTGCCCAGCAGGTAGATGCCGCCCATGTCGGAGAGCGCCCCCTTGCCGATGTCGTGGATGTGGTTCCACTCGATGACGTTGCCGTAGGCTTCGCTCTCCTCGTAGCCCCACATGAAGCCGACCGAGACGCCGGTGTAGTAGAAATCGTGGATGTCGCAATGGACGACGCTGTTGCCGGCCGCCTTGCCGATGAGAACGCCCACGCCGCTCATCCAGAGATGTCCGCCGTCGCCGATCTCGCAATCCTCGATGCGGCAGCGGCGGCAGCCGTGCCACACCTTCACGCCGCCCGCGCCCAGGTCGCGGATCACCCCGTTGCGGAACACGACGTCGGTGGCGCCGTCGGCGCATGCGAAGCCGTAGCCGCCGACGTGTTCGATGCGGCAGGCGTCGAATGCCACGCCCTCGCATGCCCCGCGCACCGTCACCGCGCCGGAGACCGATACCGACGCCTGCTCCGAGACCGCGTTGAGCGTGCCGGGGCGCCATTCGCTGTGGGCGAAGACGAGGTTCTCGAAGCGGATCCATTTGGTATCGTGCAGTTCCAGCACCTGCTCGACGCCGCCGGCGACCGCCTCGGTCGTTTCCGGCGTCTCGCCGGGGAGCGGCCGGTACCAGACGCATGCTTCGGCCGGGTCGGCGCACCATTCGCCGGGCTCGGCGAGCGCGTCGCGCACGTTCTCCAGAACGTAGTCCAGCCCGTCGTCGGGGGCGTACGCCAGGCGGATGGTGGTGTTGCGGTCGAGCCAGACGGTATTCGTCGCGTCGTCCACCTGCGCAATCCAGGCGCGCGGGCTCATCCACCAGCCGCGGAACTGCACGTCGATCGCGCCGAGGTTCCTCCACGAGGCCGAAACCTCCCCCGGTTTGCAGACAAAGCGCCGCGCGCCGCGCCGCAGCGTCTCGCCGTGGGTGCCGACGTAGTTGGCATCGGGCGCGCCGGCCACGCGGTAGGTTCCGGTTTTCGGCAGACGCGCCCGCGGGCGCCGTCCGCCGTTGACCCAGAGCTGCCGGAAAGGGACCTGCCCGTCGCCGCCGGCGGGCGCGGGCGCGCGCCACACGGGGTGCCCATTGAGGCGGGCGGGCTTCCAGCCGCCGAGACGCCGCCCGCCGCTGATCACCACGTTTTCGCCGGGCGCGCCCCTCCAGACGACGGGCCAGGTCTCGGCCCGGATCGGCGTGGCGCGGCCACACCCCGAATCAAGCGCATCGAAGCGCCAGGGCTCGGCGAGCGTGTAGAGGCCGCCGCGGATCACGACTTCGATCGTCTCGGCCTCGTCCTTCTTCATGCCCGCCCGCGTCCGCCGCACCACCGCCTGCGCCGCGGCCAGCGTGCGGAAGGGGCCGTCCTGCCGCGTCGCGTCGGGCTCGGCCAGCGTCCCCGACCAGCGATCATCTCCCGTTTCTCCGCACACATGGAACCGTTTCATCCGCCTCTCCCCTGTTCGATCCGCGACCCGCCGCGGGCTGCCGGATTTCTCCCGCGCGCAATGTTTGTGCGATAGGGTATGCCGTTCTGCGGCGCCCGACAAGCCGCAATCCCGCTTTTGAGGATTGAGTGTTGGCGCGGGGGCGTCTACAATGACGCCTCACACCATGCCTGTAACCACAACCGCAACCGTCCCATCGCCATGACCGCCATCACCGCCATCGGCATCCTCTCCCCGCTCGGACTCGACACCGAAGAGACCGCCGCCGCCCTGCGCGAGGGGGAAGCGGCGGCGTTTCCGTCGGAGGCCTTTGCCCGTGCCGACGGCACCCCCTGGTTCACGGCCGAGACGCCGCCATTCGACATCAAGGCGTTCCTCGCCCCCAAGGCGTTTCTCGATCGCAACAGCGCCCTTTTCCTCGCCGCCTGCGGCCGTGCCCTGCGCGCGGCCGGGTGCGATCCCAGGACATGGCCCTACGGCCGCGCCGGCATCGCCGCCGGCACGGTCTGGGGAGGGCTCGACACGCTCGACCTTTTCTTCGCCGACTACGTCCACAAGGGTCCGCGCCTGGTGAAGCCGCTGCTCTTCCCGCACACCTACGCCAACACTGCCGTCAGCCTGGCCGCGATGGAGTGGTCGCTGACGGGCGAACACCTCAATTTCGTTTCCGACCGCACCGCCTCGGGCCAGGCGCTTTGCGAAGCCGCGGCGCTGCTGGAGGAGGGCCGGGCCGACCTCATGCTCGCCGGCGGCATGGAGGCGCTCGGACTGCCGCTGCTCCGCGCGCTTGCCGAAACGGCGCCGCTCGCGCGCGGGCCGGAGATGCCGCTGTTGTTCCCCGGTGCGCCGCCCTACGCCGTCGTCCCCGCCGAAGCGGGCGTGGCGCTGCTGCTGGAGAGCGAAGCGGCCGCGCGGGCGCGCGGCGTCCGCCCGCTCGCCCGGTTGCGCGGCGCCGCCTGCGCGGGGAGTCCCCGGGAGGCGCTGCGCGCCGCGCTGGCCAGAAGCGGGCTCGCCTCCGGCGGGATCGGCTGGGCGGCCGTTTCGGCGAACGGCTCGGCCGACGACGCCGGCGAAGCCGAGGCGCTGCGGTCTTGCTTCGACGGCACGCCTCCACCGGTGGTGGCGCCGCTGGGGCTGTGCGGCGACCTGCAGGGAGCGACCACCGCCTTTGTGGCCGCCTGCGCCGTGCTGATGCTGCGCGACGGTTTTCTCGCGCCGGTTCCCGGACCGGCGTTTGCGGAGCGGATCGACTGCGTGACGGGCGCCCCGCGACCGTGTCCCGCCGGCGCCTGCGTCGTTCTCACGGCCGCGCCCACGAGTGCGGTAGCGCTTGTGCTGGAACGCTGAGATCCAAAAACCGCGGGAGTGGTCGGCAGCCCTGTTGCAGCACCATGCGCTGGGCTTTGAGCAGACAGAATCAGTTGGCAGAAAGCCATCCGTGTGATATGGTAATCCATATGAAAACCACACTCAATGTCAGCGATGTGACGATGCTCGAAGTCAAGCGCGAGGCCGCACGCCGTCGGCAAACCATGTCCCAATTGGTCGAAG
>CAYVKQ010000078.1:0-11208 GCA_964451945.1 uncultured Lentisphaerales bacterium | reverse complement strand
GTTCATCGGCCCAACTGCGGCGGCCGCCCCCCGGCACCGCCGTTGTCACCCGGTCCGCGCCGCATCCGCGCGGGGTCGGCCAGACGGCCGGCGGCGTCGAAGGCGACCCCTTCGGCAAGCAGCAGGCGCCGCTTGCGCGCGAGCGCCGCGCCCGTGGTTTGATGGCTGAAGCCGCCGATGCGGAGCGACGCGGCGATGACGCGGTGGCACGGCACCGCCGGCGCGAACGGGTTCTCGCCGAGGGCCTGGCCGACCGCGCGTGGCGAGGCGCAGCCGATGCGCGCGGCCAGCGCGCCATAGGTCGTCACACACCCCGGCGGGACCTCCAGCAGCGCTTCGTACACCCGGCGCTGGAAGGGCGTCACCCGTCCCCAGTCGAACCGCGCCGCCGCGCTCATGCCGTCTCCGGTGCCCGCCACAGCGCGGCCAGTTCGTCGATGTAGCGGTCGAGGTACTCGGGCGCTGCCGCCGAGAGATGGGGCAGCGTATAGAGACGAGGCGCGCCGCAGAGAGGCGATGCACCGGTCAGCGGTTCGCGCGCGAACACGTCGAGGCAGGCGGCGCGCAGCCTTCCCCCGTGCAGGGCGTCGGCGAGCGCCGCCTCGTCGACCGCGTTGCCGCGCCCGACGTTGTAGAGGACGGCGCGCGGCGGCAGCAACGCCAGCCGGGCGGCGTCGAACAGGTTGTCCGTCCCGGTGTCGCGCGGCAGGACGAGGATCACGTGGTCGGCGGCGGGCAGGACCGCGTCGAGCCGCGCCGCGGGCAGGACCACGTCCTCCGCATCCATCCAGGAAGGGCGCACGCCGCGTTCGGGATGGCGCCGGATGCCGGTCACGGCCACCCCCAGCGGTTTGAGCAGCCGCCCCACCTGTTCGCCGATCCGCCCGAAACCAACGATCACCGCGCGCGATCCGCGGACCGACCGCTGCCGGGCCGCCAGCGATTCGCGCGGCCAGACCGCGCCGGCCGTCTGCTGCCGCACCGCATCGAGCAGGCCGCGGCTCTCCGCCAGCACCATGCCGGCAACTGTCTCGGCGATGAACGGTCCGTGGAAGGCGCCGTAGGTGACCCGCATTCCCGGCCGCGGGGCGATGCGGAAATAGTCGCGGCCCGCGGAGGGTGTCGCCAGCCAGCGGAGCCGCGGGGCGGCGTCGATCCACTCCTGCCGGAACCGCCAGCCGATCGCCATTTCGGCGGCGGCCAAGCCGGCGGCGAAGGAGGCTTCGTCCGCAAAGACGGTCACCGCCGCGCCCGGCAGCGCCGCCCGCAGCCGCTCCGCCTGCACGGCGGTCAGCGAAAAGGCGGGAACCTCCGACCGCAGCCAGACGGCGACCGTCGCCGGCCGCCTCCGTGAATCGCTCTCCATACGCTCCTACGCTCCGCCTCGGCAGGCCGTCACTCGCGCGACCCGCCGCCAAACGGCCACCACCACCGCTTCTTGCCCTGTTCGTCGCGTTTCTTGATCGCGTCCTCCATCGCCATCGTCTGGAACGGCACCATCCGTTTGCTCGCCGAGGCGACGGGGTCGAGCAGTTTCTCCTGCCCCTGGTAGGCGACCTCTCCTTCGGCAGAGCGGACCTGCGATTTGACAAAGACGTCGGGAGTGGCGCGGTGCACGATCGTGAGCATGCCGTCGGGCGCGATGTCGATCTTGGGCGGCGTGGTCCGCACCACCGGGCCGAGGGAGTAGGTGCGCCAGTGCCGCGTTTCGGGCTTCTCCGCGACCTGCAGGAAGAGTTCCTCCATCTGGTTGCGCACCCAGTAGGCCAGCCGCAGCTCGCGTTGCAGCGGCGGGTCGCCGGGAAACACCTGGACGACCTTGGTGATCTCGAATCCCGGAACCACGTCGAAGGCGCGCGGGGACGATTCGTAGCGCATGCCGTTGTGGACCGCGACCAACCGCACCAGGTAGCGTCCGGGCTGACGCACGGGAAACACGCGGGAGACCTCGAACCGGCCCTGCCACGTCTCGCCCGATGGCAGACTCATATCGGCCACATGCACCACTGGTGACGATGGCTCCACCGTTGTGCGGTCGTTCTCGCGTGTCACCGTCAGCGTCAGCAGGGCGTCGGCCGCTCCCCGTCTCGGCACGAACATCCGCGTCGTCCGGTTGTGGACACGGAGGTCGGCCACCACCGGCTCGCCCGTCACATAGACGGTGTTGGGCGTGTTCACCAGCAGACCCATTTCCTGGGCACCGCACCACGCCGCGGCCGCCACCGCCCCCATCAGGATCCGCATCGTCGATCGCATCATCGCACCCGCTTTCTAGGAAGAACCGATCTCAATCACGAGACCATCGTAACTGACACCGACGCCCGCTGGCAACTCCCGACTGAGGCGCTCATGATCCAGGTCGTGGCACAGGTGGATCAGATAGGCGCGCGGCGCGCCGATCCGCGCCAGGCAGTCGAGCGACTCCGCGACGGTGAAATGCGTGGCGTGGGGTTTGTAGCGCAGGGCGTCCAGGACCATCACATCGACCCCGCGCAAGCGCTCGACCGCCGCATCGGGCATCGTATGGCAGTCCGGCACGAAACCGACGCTCCGCCGCTCCCAGTCGAAGCGGAAGCCGCACGCCTGGCCGCCGCCGTGTTCGACCGGCAGCGGCGTTGCCCGGACGTCGCCGACCATGAACCCGCCGTCGACAACGCGGAACTCGGCCAGCGGTTTGTAGAGACCGGCCTTGGGCGCGGTCTCGACGTAGTTGAAGATGCGGCGCACTTCGGCCAGCGTCTCGCGTTGCGCATAGACCGGGATCGACCCGCCCTGGATCGTGTTGAAGCGCCGGATGTCGTCGAACCCGAAGACGTGGTCGGCGTGCGCGTGCGTGAAGAGGACGGCGTCGACCCGCGGCACATTGAACGTCAGCGCCTGCTCGCGGAAATCGGGCGGCACGTCGACCAGGATGCGGCTTGTCCCGGCCGCGAGGTAGACGCTCGTCCGCCGCCGCCGGTTGCGCGGGTCGGCCGAGGTGCAGACCGCACAGCGGCAACCGATCATCGGTACGCCAACCGACGTGCCCGTGCCCAGAAATTGAAGCGTGAATGGTTCCGTTTTCACATCATCCCCGTTTGGCCGCGGAAGGCTGCCGCGCCGCGCCCACGCCGCGCGCCACTAGAATCTGCCGCGCCACGGCGCGCGACACCATGAAACGCGCGTCGGCGACCGCCACCACCACCGCCAGCTCGCTACGTCGGCTGCGCATCATCCGCACCTGCACTCCGGGCGCCAGGCCCATCTCGCGCGCCTTGCGGCTGGGACAGGCGCTCACCACGGCCTCCTCGCCGTCGGCCAGCGTGTCCATAGCCACCCTTTCCGCGCCGCCGGCGTCTCCTCCGTCCGCGCCGTCCGTCATCACGCACCCCTCCCGTCCGCCCTGTCCGGAACCAGGCCGCCGCGGCGCCCCTTGACCACCAGTCCGACCACGCCCGCCAGCACGATGACTCCCGCGACGCCCAGCCAGAACGAAGCCCGCGCCGGATCCTGCGAAAACGTCGCCGCCTGGTAGAACACCGTGGCGCCGACCCACGCCAGCAGCGTCTGATAGCCCACCGAGAACCACATCCAGCGCCATCCCGCCTCGCGGCCGAGAACCGCCAGCGCCGCCAGACACGGCGAGTAGATCAGCACGAACAGGAGGTAGGCGAACGCCGCGGCGCCCGTCCTGAAATGACGGCGCAGCGAACCGACCAGCCCCGCCCCGCCGGCGGCCTCCGCGTCGTCGGCCGCGGCCAGCCCGTAGTCGACCGCCAGTTGCCGGAACGCCGCCGCCAGCCCCCCGCGCAGCGAAAAGGGTTCGTCCGCCGCCGTTCCGCCCGACGCCTCGAACTGCTCCCGCTCGTGCTGGCTGTAGAAGACGTCGAGCGTGCCGATCACCGACTCCTTGGCGAGAACGCCGGTCAGCAGGCCGATCACCGCCAGCCAGTTCTCCCGCTCGATCCCCATCGGCGCAAACGCGGGCGCCAGTGCCCGGCCGACGGTCTCGCTTAGCTCACGGCGCGGCTGGCCCGCGCCGGGTTCCGCCGCGCGGCGCGCCCAGGCGTCGCCGGCGGCGCGCAGCAGGGTCAGGGCGAGCGCGATCAGGATGATCACCTGTCCGGCGCGCACGACGAAACTGCGCAGGTTGAACCACGCGTGGCGCAGGCAGCACCAGAGGGAGGGTCGCTGATAGGTCGGCAGCTCCAGAATGTAGGCGCCGCCCTCGCCCTTGAGGATCGTGCAGCGCAGGAGGAGCCCCGAGAGAATGGCCAGCGCCACACCCGTCACATAGAGGGTGAACACGACCGCGTTGCCGCGCTTGTCGAAGAATGCGAGCGCGAACAGGGTGTACACGGGCAGTCGCGCACCGCACGACATGAACGGCGTCAGCAGCATGGTCATCACCCGGTCGCGCCGTTCCTCGAGCGTGCGCGTCGAGAGGATCGCCGGCACCGTGCAGCCGAACCCCACCAGCAGCGGGATGAACGCCTTGCCGGGCAGCCCGATCAGCCGCAGCATGCGGTCCATGACGAACGCCGCGCGCGTCATGTAGCCCGACTCCTCCAGCACGCCGAGGCAGAGGAAGATGGCGAAGATCGGCGGCGCGAAGCTGGCGACGGCGACGGCGCCCGTGCCGACGCCGTCGCAGAGCACGGCCACCGCCAGTTCCGGCAGCCGCCACGCCTGCAGCAGGTGGCGCAGGCCATCGACCAGGAACAGCTGGGCCACGCGGTCGACAAAGCCGACCAGCGGCTGCGTCGCCCGGACGGTGATCCAGAAAATCGCGTACATCACCGCCAGAAACACGGGAATCCCCGCCCAGCGGCTGAGCAGCACCCGGTCGACGCGGTCCGAAAACCGCTCATGCCGCGGTCCCTCGCGCCGCAGCACCTTGGCGAGGAGTGCGCGTACGCACTGCTGCCGCCGCTCGACTCCCTCCGGCGAGTCGTCGCAGACCGCGCCGTCGCTCCGCTGGCAGACCTCCCCCGGCCGCGGCCGGGAGGCGGGCGGCTCCCCGGCGTCGTCCGCCGTCCGCGCCAACAGGTGCTTCAGCGCGTGCAGGCCGCGGCCGCGCGATGCGACGGTGGCGACCACGGGGACGCCCAGGAGCCGCTCCAGCCCCTCGGCGTCGATGCGGATGCCGCGCCGCGCGGCGACGTCGCCGAGGTTGAGCACCACCACCAGCGGCACGCCCAGATCGACGAGCTGCATCGTCAGGTAGAGGCTCCGCTCCAGATTCGACGCGTCGACGATGTTGATCACCCGGTCGGGGTGCTTGCCGACGATGAAATCGTGCGCCACCTGCTCGTCCAGGGTGTGCGTGGAGAGCGAGTAGATTCCCGGCAGGTCGACCACCCGCATCCGCTGTCCGCGGAGGGTCGACACCGCCTCGGCGCTCTCGACGGTCACGCCCGACCAGTTGCCGACCCGCCCGCGGGCGCCGGTCAGCCGGTTGAACAAGGTCGTCTTCCCGGTGTTCGGATTTCCCACCAGCGCGACGGTCGTCATGGCTGCACCGCCTCGCCCGCAACCGGGCCGGGCTGTTCCTGCCGTTGCGCCACATAGCGGCCGAGCGTGCGGCGCCAGCGGGCCGGCACGCGGGGCATTTCCGCCGTGAGGCGGGCGACCGTCTCCAGCCGTTCGATCACCGACGCATCGAGCACGTGCTCCATGCGGCAGGCGTTGGTGTCGGCCGTCGCTTCATCGAGCAGCAGCATCTGTGAGAGGAACCCGCGGATCAGCGCGTGGCGCGCGGCAGTCCGTTCGGCGATGCGCCGCCCTGCCGGCGTCAGCCGCGCCGACCCGTAGCGCTCCACCGCCAGCAGCCCGCGGCCGTCCAGCATCTTCAGCGTGGCGGTCACCGTCGACTTGTGCACTCCCAGCGTCTGCGCCACCTCGCCGACCCGCGCACCGCCGTCGTGGACCTGCTCCAAAGCGAAAACCGCCTCCAGGTAATCCTCGTACGAGAGCGGAACCCCCTGGCGCGGTTTCGAGTTTTGTCGATCAGACTTTGTTTGGGCCATAAAACACGTTAAGCGTACCAGATGCTGCGCCACCGCGCAAGAGCGCTGCGGAAACGCGGCGCTTGCGGGGCCGATCCGGAATGACATACACTGACGCCATGGATGCAGAGGAACCCTGGGGGGCGCACGCCCCGAATTCGATCATCCGCGGCTGGATCGCGCTGTGCCGTTCCCTGCCGCCGGCGCCACCGTTTCGGCGCTTGGGCATCTGGCTGCGGAGCCCGGTCAAACGGATGCTGCGCGGGCCGGTCGACACGCGCCTGTGGGGGCTGCGGCTGCGGCTCCATCCGCGCGGCAATCTCTCCGAAGCCCGCTGGCTGTTTCTGCCGCAGTTCGCCGACCGCCGGGAACGGGAGGCGCTGGCACAGCGGCTTCAGCCAGGCGACCTCTTCGTCGACATCGGCGCCAATGCGGGACTCTACAGCTTCTGGGTGTGGTCGCGCTTCGGCGACCGCGTGCGCGTCGAGGCCTTCGAGCCCGATCCCGGCCTCTGCGCGCGCATCCACTTCAACCTCGCCGTCAACGGCGTCGGCTCGATCCGCCTCAACCCCGTCGCCCTGAGCGACACCGAAGGTGTTGCACGCCTGCGCGTGGGAACGCGGAACCGGGGAACGAACCGGATCGCGGCGCAGACGGAGGAGGGCGTGGAGGTGCCGCTGACGACGCTCGCCGCCTTCGCCGCGGCCAACGGACTCGCGCGGATCGACGCGCTGAAGATCGATGTCGAGGGACACGAGGCGCCGATCCTCTCCCATTTCTTCGCCCATGCGCCGGTGTCGCTCCGGCCGCGCCTGCTGATCTGCGAAACGCTCGGCCCCGACGCCGGCGCCGACCCGCTGCATCGGGCACTGCGGGAGGCGGGCTACGCGCCGCTGCTGCGGGGGCGCATGAACACCGTCTTCGAGTTGCGTCCGGGCGGGTGAAGGGAAGGCAATGAACAGGGGAACTCCAGTCCGGGTGCTGCTGCTTTCGGACGGCAAACCGGGTCACATGAGCAACAGCACGGGCGTGCTCAAGGCGATGCAACAGGTCGCGCCCGTCGAGCATGCGGTGCTCCATTGCCGCCTGCGCCTCAAATTCCTGCGCTATCCGCTGCGCTGGCTGCTCAACCGCCCGGGAGGGCCGGCGCCGCTTTCCGCGCGCGCGCAACGCGCATTGCTCCGCGTCGCCTACGCGCTCGATGCGCCGCGGCTCATCGACGGCGGGCAATCCTTCGACTGGGTTCTTTCCGCCGGCGGCGATACCTCGTTCCTCAATGCGTGGCTGGCAACGCTCCTGGGGGCGAAAAACGCCTTCAGCAGCTCGCTGCGCGGGCTGCGCCCGTCGCTGTTCACACTCCTGTTCATCTACGGCGAGCCGCCCCCCGGCGCGGGCCACGCCGTCACGCTCCCCATCATCCCGACGCCGATCGAGCGCGGGAGAGTCGCGGAGCAGGGGCGTGCGTTCCGCGAGCGGCACGGGTTGGGCGAAGGACCGCTCTGGGCGGTGCTGATCGGCGGCGCCGGCGCCGGCTACCGCTACACGCGGCGCGACATGGAGCAACTGGCCGCCACGCTGCCGGCGCTGGCGCAGCGCCACGGCGCGCGCCTGCTCGTCACCACGTCGCGCCGCACCGGACGGAGACACGAGCGCGTACTGCAGGCGTTGCTGCAGGGCCACCCCGCCGTGGCCTACGCCTGCTACTACAACCACACGCCGGAGAAGGTGGTCGCGCCGTTCCTGGGCGCCGCCGACGTGGTCTTCTGCACCGCCGACAGCGGAGCGATGGTCACCGAGGCAATCACCGCCGGCAAACCCGCCTACGCGCTGGCTCCCGCCCGGCGCAGCCGCGATGCCTCGTACCAAGCGATCCTGCAGAAAAAAATCGATGCCCGCTTCGTGAAGGCGTCCGCCATCGGCGAGGTGGCCTTGCTCGACCCGCTGGCGGACGTCCTCTCCTACTTCCGCCTGCTGCCCCGCGACTCGGTCACGGCGATTGCCGAGAAAATCGCTCCCCTGTTCGCGGGTTGACAAACCGAATCCGATGTGCGACAGTTACGTTGTAAAGCTTTTCCCGTTTTTTACTCTGTGGCTGAAGGCGGGATGCGCCTGCTTGCGTGCAAGGACACGGACCAGCAGGTGCCAACGCCTTCGGGTGGTGTACACCCGAAAAAATAGGGAGGGACGATCATGAGTCGCACGCCTTGTCTTTCCGCCACCATCGGGCGGGGAAGCCTTCTCACGGCCGCGGTCCTGGCAGCGGCGGCGCTCTGTGCCCAAACCGATGTCGCGGTCTTTTCGCTGACCGCGGTGAGTGCGTCATCCAGCAACGGCTCGTATCCGCCGAAGAACGCCTTCGACGGCAACACAAGTACGCAATTCAGCTCGTGGCTGGCCTATCGCTCCGCGGCACCCGATATTTACATTCAGTATGACTTCCCGACCAACCACCGCTACGCTGTCAGCCACTACCGCCTTGCGCCCACTTCCGCCACGCAGTCGCCGAAGACCCTTTGGCTGCAGGGCTCCAACGACGGCGCCGCGTGGACCACACTCGATTCGCAAACCGATCGGACCAACGGTTGGACGGCCGCTGTTCTGCGTCCCTTCAACGCGGCCAACACGGTAGGATACGGGTCGTTCCGCTTTTTCTTTCCCACCAACAACGGCGACGCCACCTACATCGGCCTCACCGAGATCGATCTGATCTGCTCCAACAACCAAGTGACGGTTTCGGGTTCTCCCGCGGCCTACGGCTTCGTCTCGCCCCCCTACGGCCAGTCGGTGAACGGGCTGGCTTTGGACGAGACGGTCGCCTTCGCGGCGCCGGCGATCGGCTACGGGCCGGATGCCGGCTGGCGCGGGATCCTGCAGGGGTACACGGTCAGCACCAACGGCACGGCGGTGATGGCCACCGGAACCGCCGCCAGCTTCGAGATCGACTATCCCGGCACGCCGCTGACGGTGGTCTGGGAGTGGGATCCGGAGGTGCTGGTCACGTTCTCCGCCTCCGACCCCGCGGCCGGGAGCGTCAGCCAGGAGGGCGGCTGGCAGGAGATCGGCGCGACCGTCTCGGCGACGGCGACCGCGGCGGCAGGGTGCCGCTTCGTCTGCTGGTCGGGCGAGGTCCCCGACGACCAAGTGTTCGAAAGCACGGTGACGGTGACGGCCGACCAGCCGCGCGCCCTCACGGCGATTTTCGCGCCGTTGGCCGCCACGGGCGTGACCCGCAGCTACATCGGCGCGACGGGCGGCCGCTGGCACGACCCGGCAAACTGGACCAACGGGCTGGGCGAGGCGGGGGTGCCGGCGGCGGGCGACCAGGCGGTGATCGCCAAGAACAGCACGACCGTCCTCCTCGACGCTCCCACGGCGCCGCTGGCCGGGTTGTCGCTCTCCGGCACGTCGACACTTCTCTTCACCAACTGGTTCACGGCACTCTGCGTCGGCAGTGTCACGGTTGGCAACCAGGCGGTCGTCACCTGCGCCGGCCCCTTCCTGTCGCACCCGGTCATGTCCAACCGCGTTTGGATCATCTGCGGCGATCTGACGGTCGCCGCGGGCGGCCGCGTGAACGTCGACGGCCGCGGCTACCAAGGGGGATATGTCTACCAGAACGGGTACGGTCCCGGTTTCGGCTACTATGACCGCGATGGCGCGGGCCATGGCGGTCGCGGCGGGAAGGGCAACGGAGCGCAGACGTACAGCCATGCCTATGGCTCCGCGAGCGCGCCCCTGCACCCGGGGAGCGGCGGCGGCGCCTCGCATGCCAACGGTTCCGCCGGCGGCGGCGCCGTCCGCGTGGCGGCCTCGGGCCTGGTCCGGATCGACGGCACGGTTTCAGCCGCCGGTATTACGGGACAGGGAAGCGGTTCCGGCGGCAGCATCTACATCACCTGCGGCGCCTTCGACGGCACCAACACGCTGAACGCCTCCGGCGGCGCGGCGGGCTCTTCGACCTATGGCGGCGGTGGCGGCGGCCGCATCGCCGTGATCTACACCAACGCCGCCGCCCAGGCGGCGCTCTCGCCGACGCCGATCTTCCAACTGGCCGCCCGCTACAACAAAGCGATCGTCCCCACAGTGTATTTCGGCGAGATGGGAACGCTCTATCTCTCCGACGCCTCCTTCTTCCCCACGCCCGATTTGCGTGGCGGCGGACAGGTGACCATCCCGGGCTTCACGCACTGGGAGGTGCCCCATCTCAACGCCGCCGCCGGCGACGAGGTGCGGCTGGGCCCCGGTCTTGCGATCACCGTCACCAACGACGTCCTCGTCTCGGGCGGCGGGGATTTGCATTTCACCAACGTCACGCTGAACGTCGGCGGCGACATCGCCGTGCGGGACGCCTACAGCCGCCTGGCGACGCGCGGCCACACTGCCGTCGTCTGTGGCGGCGACCTGACGATCACCACCAACGCCTGCATGGAAGTGATTTCGGGGCCGACCAACGAAACGTGGGTCGGCTACGGCAGCCGCCTCGCCGTCGGCGGCGCGCTGACGATCGTCGGCCCGGGCAGCGTCTTCTACCCGGGCTCCCACCCGACCAACGGAGGTTCGCTCTACATGGAGATGCGCGACCTGATCCTGGCCGACACCAGCGCGCAGATCAATGCCAATGCGCGGGGATTCGGCGCGCTGACGAAGGCGAGTCCAAGTTACATTACCGGTTACGGCCCCGGAACCGCCAGCTATCGCCACGGCGCCTCCTACGGCGGCTGGGGCGAGAAGCGGACGACAGGCGGGGTGAGCTACGGCCCCTACGGCTGCTCGAACGCGCCGGCGGCGCCGGGAAGCGACGCCGGGCGGCACTGGGGGAACTATGTCGGCGGCTACGGCGGCGGACTCGTTTGGGCCAAGGTCGATCGGGCCGCTGTCGTCAACGGCATCGTCTCCGCCAACGGCGGCAACGGGACCGGCAGTGAAGGCGCCGGCGGCTCGGGCGGCGGCATCTACGTGGTCTGCCGCCGGCTGGAAGGGACCGGGCTCTTTCGCGCCAATGGCGGCAACTCGACCAGCAGCGGCAGCGGCGGCGGTGGCCGGATCGCCATCTGGAGCCAGCGCCGCGACGGCTTCGGCGGCACGGCCGTCGCCACCAACGGCGTATCCACCGCGACGGTGACGCCCGTCACACCGGGCGGACCCGGCACAGTGGTCTGGGGTCTTATCCCGGCGAGCGGCACGCTGCTGCTCCTGCGGTAGAGGCGCTGCAAGCGCCGGG
>CAYVKQ010000077.1:0-11228 GCA_964451945.1 uncultured Lentisphaerales bacterium | reverse complement strand
CTGCTGGTCCCCATGGGCGACGCCGCCGACGTCAATCCCGACTCAGGAGGCACCGAGGCCAAGCCGCACGGCAGCGGCGTGACGCTGCGCTGCGCGAATGCCGCCGTCGCGGGCTGGATCAAAGCCGATGCGTGGGGATTCGCCGGGGCCTCCGGTCCCGGGTCGCCGGGAACGGGCGCCGGAGCCGCCGGCCACGGAGGGGACGGGGGATCGGTCGGCAGGGCCTATGCAGCCCTGTCGCGGCCGACGGCCCTGGGCAGCGGCGGCTCTTCGTACCGGACGGGGGGCGGCGCAGTCCGCCTGATCGCCGACCACGCGATCACGGTCGACGGCAAAATCACCGCCGACGCGGCCGGCAGCGACGCCTACACGGGCGCGGGCGGCAGCGTCTGGCTGGTGGCGGACACGCTCGCCGGCAAGGGCGCCCTCGCCGCGAAAGGCGGAAATTGCTCTGGGGCCTACTACAGCGGCGGCGGCGGGCGCATCGCGCTGTTCGCGGCTCGCCACGACTTCACGGGCAGCGTCTCCGTGGCGCCGGGCACGGTCAACGGCGCGGCGGCGCCCGGCAAGACCGGCACGCTGTTCCGCTGCATGTCGCCGGTGCCCGACTGCGGCGCGGCGGACGGCGCGGGGCCGCAGCTCATCAGCGATTTCGCGGTCGGCAGCAATGCCGTGTGCGTCACCCGCACGGTCACGCGCTGGGACAGGTCGTTCGCCTGGACCGACGAGTCGCGCGATCCGGGCGGCAACCCCGTGAACAACGCGGCGACCTACGCGCTGCGCGGTCTGCCCCCCGCGGTATCGTACGACGTCTTCACCAACGGCGCGCTGGCCATCGCCGGGGCCGTCAGCGGCGATACGGGGACGCTGCCGCTGGGCGTCGTCCCGCTGGCCCCGGGCGCCGCAGTATTCGTCGAGCGCGTGCCCACGGGAACGCTGATCCTGCTCCGGTAGCGTCCGTGGGATTGCGGCGGCGGCAGTTCCCTGCTTTCATGACGGCGGAAATCTGTCGTAACCGGTCCCGTTCCGCCGTTGACTTCGCCGCGCGCGTCTGTCAAAATTCAAAACACTTGGTTTTTGTGGGGATTTTTCATTGGTCATTGCGCACGCCGACACGCGAACGGCCGTTTCAGCAAGTCGGTTAAGCACACACCGTGAGCACACCAGCCCCAATCCTGAAAAGCCCGTTCGACGAACGCCGGGTCCGCGCCCTGCGCGCGGGCGAGGCGGTGCGGCTGGACGGCGTGGTCTACACCGGCCGCGACCGCCTGCACGCGTTCCTGCACGGCGGCGGCGAGCCTCCCGTCCCGCTGCGCGACGCCGCCCTCTTCCACTGCGGGCCGGTCGTCGTCCCCGAGGGCGCCGGCTGGCGGGTGGTCGCAGCCGGCCCCACGACCTCCTCGCGCGAGGACCCCTACATGCCGGACATCATCGCCCGCTGCGGCGTGCGGGTGATCCTCGGCAAGGGGGGGATGGGCGCGAACACGCGCGAGGCGTGCCGCGTCCACGGCTGCGTCTACCTGCAGGTGGTCGGCGGCGCGGCCGCCTCGCTGGCGCGCCGCATCACCGCGGTGCGGCGGGTGTTTTTCCTGGAGGAATTCGGCGCCACCGAGGCGATGTGGGAACTCGCGGTCGAGGGGCTCGACGCGGTCGTGGGAATGGACGCGCACGGCACGAGCCTCTTCGACCGCGTGCGCCGCGACTCCGAAGCACGCCTCCGCGCCCTGCTGGCGGAACGCGGTTGAGAGGAGACTAGGGAATGGGCTGTGCGGCATCGCAACTGAAAAAAGGACGTGTCCCATGAACACAGCGGACGAGCGGCACGACCGCGAGGTGTTGCGCGCCCTTGCGGACCGCTATGCAGCGATCGCGGCCCTGCCGTGCCAGCATGAGAAGCGCGCGCTCTGGTCCGACCACTTCAGCCTCAGGCCGACCCGTGTGCCGGTTCTGGCGACCTACGGCATGTGGAACGTCTGGTGCCGCGAGGTCTTCGGCGACGACCGGATGCAGTGCCGCGACCCCTTCCACCGCCAGTACGAACGCGACCTGCGCATGCGGATCTTCCAGCACGAGGTCGTCGGCGACGACAGCATCCAGGAGCCGTGGCTGACGCTGAGGGCCGCCGTCGCCGGCGGCTGGGGGACCCTCTGGGGCGTGGCCGAAAGCATGCGCTCCTCCGGCGTCGAGGGCGGCGCATCCGCCTTTGATCCGCCGCTCAAAAGCTGGGACGACATGCGCCTCCTGCGCATGACGCACCACACGGTGGACGAAGAGGCCACCGCCCGCGACCTGGAAAGACTGACGCGGGCCGTCGGCGACATCCTCCCGATCGACGTGCAGCGGTCCCCCGCCCACAGCGGCTTCATGAGCGACATCTCGACCAGCCTCGCCAAGCTGCGGGGATTCGAGCAGCTCATGATCGACATGTACGAGGCGCCGGACGAACTGCACCGCCTGCTCGCCTTCATGCGCGACGGCATCCTGCAGAACAACGCCGAAGCCGAAGCGGCCGGCCACTACACGCTCACCTCGGGGCAGAACCAGGCGATGCCCTACGGTGGCGGTCTCGAACCGCCCCGCCCCAACAGCGGCCCCCGCGGGCGCAAGGACCTCTGGGGCTTCTGCGCCGCCCAGGAGTACACCCTGATCTCCCCCGCGTTCCATGACGCGTTTCTGTTCCAGTACCAACTCCCCGTCTATGCCCATTTCGGACGCACCCACTACGGCTGCTGCGAAGACCTGGGACGCAAAATCGACATGTTGCGCCAGTTGAAGAATCTGCGCAGCATCGCCGTGACACCGCTGGCCGACGTACGGCTCTGCGCCGCGCAGATTGGAGCCGACTACGTCCTCTCGTGGCGCCCCAACCCGACCGACATGGTCTGCTGCGGCTACAACGAAGCGCGGGTTCGCCGCATCATCGGCGACGGCCTCGCCGCCTGCCGCGGCGGGTTCCCGCACATCCATCTCAAGGATGTGGAAACGGTTGAGGGCGACGTGACGCGCCTGACCCGCTGGGTGCGGCTGGTGCGCAACATCGCGGAGTCCGTCTGGCGCTGAACGGTCAATCGCCTTGGCAACGCCGTCAATCTCCGGTATCTTGAACCCACATGGGAACCGTACTGACGCTGCTCAATTTCCTTCTGCTCTTGTTCTGGATCCGCCTTTGGGCGGACCCACGCCGGGAGTTTTACTTCAACCCCTTCCTCTCGGGACCGATCCGCTTCGTCGACGCAGTCGCGGGCGCGCTGGGACTCCCCCTCAAGCTCACCTGCCTGTTGATCCTCGCCTTCGGCCTGGTGTTCCGCGCGGCCCTCGCGTTCCGCTTCGGCCATGTGTGGCAGATTTCGCTGGGGTCGGTTTATTTCTTCACCCCCGCCTCGCCGCAATTCCCGCATGTGCTGGTCTTCAGCGTCCTCGATTTCCTGCTCTTCATCATCCGCCTCTGGACTGTCTATGTGCTGATCCGCCTGATCACCCCGGCCGCCCGCCGCGACCGCGCCACCGAGGCTTTCCATTTCGCCGTCCGGCCCTTTTCCCTCCTGCCGCCGCTGCTGCGGCTGGGGTTGCTCGCCCTCGCCCACCTGCTCATCGCCTTCGAGCTGAGCCAGAGCGCCTCGTACCGGCTGCTCGACATGGGCGCGGCGCGCGGAGCCCTGCCGGGCCTGTCGCCCGCCGATCTCCCCGGCGCGCTCGTCAAACTGCTGCGCCTCGGCTGGATGGCGGCCGCCTCGTTCGCCGATGGCCTCAACGCGATGCGGGGCGCGCTGGTCGCCTTCGTCATCGGCGGCCTGTTCGCCGCCATCCTGCAGAACACGCTGTCCCGCCAGATCTGCCACGAGGGGATGAACGTCATCCTGGGCCGTTTCGCCCGCTCCCCCTTCGCCTCTGGCATGATCGACTTCACGCCCCTGGTCTTCTTCTTCGCCCTGCAAATCTTCTACAGCGCCATTACCTCCCTGCTCTGGTCGCTGACCACGATGGTGTCGTAAGCGCGCGCGAGGCACTCATGCCAGCAGTGATACCGACAACCGACGGCGTCATCCTGACCGTCAAGGCGCAGCCGCGGGCCGCCGCCGACGCCGTGGCGGGCGCCGATGCCGACTGGGTGCGCGTCCGCCTGCGGGCGCCTCCCGTCGACGGCAAGGCGAACGCCGCGCTGACCGCGTTTCTGGCCGACGCCCTCGGCCTTCCCAAACGGGCCGTCACCCTCCTCTCCGGAGAGACCGGCCGCCTGAAGCGCGTGCGCGTCAGCGGTCTCGACGCCGGGACCGTCCGCGCCAGACTCGGCATCGAGTGAGAGCATGGCGCACCCCCCCTCCAGCCGCGCGTTCGGCGACGCCGCATGGGCGCTGGCCTGTGGCGGCCTGCTCGCCTTCGCCCTCGAACGCCCCTGGATCGCCGCGGCGGTCGTCGCCTGCCACCTGCTGCCACCCTGGTTCGCCGCCGCCCTCCACGCCTGGCGCCTGGACGCGGACATCACGCTGACGCTCGACCCGAGCGCCCCCGATCCCAGCCTGGCGGCGCGGGCCTTTCATGCCGCCGCCGTGCAAGCCGGCGCGTCGGGCCGCCCGGTCACGCTCTGCCTGCTGCCGCTCTACGACGCGCACGGCGAGGCGGTGCCGATCCACCTGGAACTGACCCGCGGCCACGCGGCGCTCTGCCGCGTCGGCAGCCGCTCCGGCCGCCCCTTCCCGGCCGAGGCGTGGCTGCCCCTCCACCCGCTGCCGCTGACGGTCGGCCACGCCCCCGTTCTCCTCCGCTTCCACGTCGAACCCGACCGCCGCCTCGCGACCCGCCCGGTCGCCTCCCTGGACCAGCGAACGCGCCTCCTCGTCCACGCCGCCCTCTGCGTCGCGGCCCTCCCCTGCCCGGGACCGCTGACCCTCGCCGCCGCGGCCGCCGGCCTGCTCGCCGCCGCCCGCCCTGTCGCCGGAGAGTAACCGGAATTGCTGGATAGCCCCAACCGGGGATTGACGGGCGCATGGCACTGACGCAAGCCCGCCTTGGGACTGGGATTAGGTTCATAGGGAGCCTCCGTGTTTTCCGGTTGCGGCATCTGGAGCCCGCCGTTCCCGGCGGGCAGCCCGCGGAGGACCGGAGCGCATGCCCATTCCAGGCGTGCCGTGGAACCTTCGCCGAGTCAACGGACCGGGGATGCGTCCGTGCGCGTCCGGCGCACCGCCTCCCGCCAGCCGTCGATGAGCGTCTGGCGCCGCTCGTCGGGCATCCCGGGCGTGAAGACGCGGCCGCTCCGGGCGAGGGCCGACAGTTCCGGCCGGTCGCTCCAGAAGCCGACCGCCAATCCGGCAAGGAAGGCCGCGCCAAGGGCGGTGGTCTCGACCGACTCGGCACGGATCACGGGTACCCCCAGTAGATCGGCCTGGAACTGCATCAGGAAGTCGTTGGCCGCGGCGCCGCCGTCGACGCGCAACTGCCGCAGGCGCACGCCCGAATCCTCCTGCATCGCGTCGAGCACGTCCCGGGTCTGATGGGCGATTGCTTCGAGCGCCGCCCGCACGATGTGGGCGCGCCGCGTGCCGCGGGTCAGGCCGAAGAGCGCGCCGCGCGCCCGGCTGTCCCAGTAGGGAGCCCCCAGCCCGGTGAAGGCCGGCACCAGGTAGACGCCGCCTGTGTCGGGAACCTCGCGCGCCGCCGTCTCGCTGGCGGCGGCGGTGGCGATCAGCCCCATCTCGTCGCGCAGCCACTGGATTGCCGCGCCGGCGGTGAATACGCTCCCCTCGAGCGCGTAGGCGGTCTCATCGCCGGCCTGCCAGGCGACGGTCGTCAGCAGGCCGTGGCGGGAGGGGGTCGGACGCGTCCCGGTGTTCTGCAGCAGGAAGCAGCCGGTGCCGTAGGTGTTCTTGGCGTCGCCCGCGTCGAAGCAGGTCTGGCCGAAAAGCGCCGCCTGCTGGTCGCCGGAGACGCCGGTGACCGGGATTTCGGCGTCCCCCAGCACGCCGCGGGCGGTGACGCCGAAACGACCGCTCGAAGGCAGAACCTGCGGCAGCATCGCGGCGGGGATGCCGAGCATCCGCAGCAGGTCATCATCCCAGCGCAGCGTGTGGATGTTGAAGAGCAGCGTCCGCGAGGCGTTGCCGACGTCGGTGGCGTGAACCCTGCCGCCGGTGAGGTTCCAGAGGAGCCAGGTGTCTATCGTGCCGAAGAGGAGTTCCCCCCGCTCCGCCCGCGCGCGGACGCCGGGCACCTGATCGAGAATCCACGCCAGCTTGGTGCCGGAGAAATAGGGATCGGGGACCAGCCCCGTCTTTTCGCGCAGGATCCCGGCAAGTCCCCGTGCGGTCAATGCGTCGCAAAGCGGCGCCGTGCGGCGGCACTGCCAGACGATGGCATTGCAGACCGGTTCGCCGGTGCGGCGGTCCCAGACCACGGTGGTCTCGCGCTGGTTGGCGATGCCGACGGCCGCCACACCGGCCGGAGCGATGCCGCTCTCGGCCAGCGCTTGCCGCGCCGCGCCGAGTTGGCTCTCCCAGATCTCGCGCGGGTCGTGCTCGACCCATCCCGGCTGCGGGAAGATCTGGGAGAACGTCCGCCGCGCCATGCCGCGCGTGCGGCCCTCGAGGTCGAACAGGATCGCCCGCGAGCTGGTCGTTCCCTGGTCCAGCGCCAGAACCGCTTTCACGGCCGCTCCCAGGAAAAGGCGTGGTCCAGGGCGAAACGCGCGTTCAGCGCCGAGAGCTGCTGCCGCAGCACGGGCGGAACCGGAATGCCGCGGACCTTGCGGGTCTCCCAGACGATCCACTCCTTCTCGCCCGCGGTGTAGATCCGTTCCGCGCCGGCCGCCTTCTCCGAGGCGCGCAACTGGCGCAGGATGGTGCCGGCGATCGTCTTGAAGAGCGCCGGGTCGATGAACGAGGCGATGTTGACGGCGATGAAGAAGTGCCCGAGCGAATAGGGGATCTTGTTGCCGGCGGCGTCGGTTCCGGTAAGGTCCTTCGTGAACCTGGCGTTGGAGAGGGCGGCCGAGAGGACCTCGACGGCGGTGGCGTAGCCGTAGCCCTTGTAGCCGGCGGTCTCCTCGCCGATCCCGCCCAGCGGCGTGAGGGCGCAGGCGCCGCGCGTCAGCGCGTCGAGCACCGTCTTGGGGTCGGTCAGCGTCTGGCCGTCGCGTCCCACGACCCAGCCCGGCGGCAGGGGCTTCCCCGCGCGTTCGTAGGCCTCGATCTTGCCGCGCTGCGAGATCGAGGTGGCGCAGTCGATGTTGAAGGGGAAGGGCTCGTCGGTGGGGAAGGCGATGGTGAGCGGGTTGGTGCCGAGCATGTTTTCGACGCCGAAGGTCGGCGCGATCGAGGGGCGGGCGTTGGTGCCGGTGATGCCGATCATGCCGGCGTCGGCGCACATCCCCGCATAGTAGCCGGCGATGCCGTAGTGCGACGAGTTGCGGACCGCGACCATGCCGGTGCCGTAGGCGCGGGCCTTGTCGATGGCGAGCAGCATCGCCCGCTTGGCGACCACGTGCCCCATGCCGTTGTGGCCGTCGAGAACGGCGGTCGTCGGTCCCTCGCGCACCACCTCGATGCGCGTCACGGGCGAGAGGATCCCCTGGTCGATGCGGTCGATGTAGATCGGCTTGAAGCGGCCGATGCCGTGCGAGTCGATCCCCCGCTTGTCCGCGGTGATCAGCACGTCGGCGACGACCGCCGCATCGGCCTCGGGCGCGCCCAGCTTGACGAACACGTCGCGCATGAACCGCTCCAGCAGCGCGGCATCGGTCCAGACACAGTCACGGTAGTCATCGATCGCATTCATTGTCTCCTCCTCGGTCTCTTGCGTCCGCCTGCCGCGCGAAGTAGAGCGGCGCGGCGAAGGCGCGGCGGTTGTCGACGGCGCGCGCCTCCAGACGGAGCGAACAGGCGCGACCGGGAGCGAACATCAATTCCTCTTCGACGACGGCCGCGTCGCGCGGCCACACCGTCTTGACGGCACGGCCGTCGGCAACGAGCCGTACGCACTGCAGGCCCGCGGCATCGGCGGCGCGGAACCGCACCCGCACCCGTTTTCCCGGCCCGGTGCGGATGTCGGACCCCATCGGGCGCCCCTCGATCCACAGCGCCAGCAGCGGTCCCTCGCTGGCCAGGCAGCGTCCGGCGTTCAGTCCTTCGATCACCGATGCCGCCGTCGGCCGGGCGTCCGGCACGGCCGTCCAGCAGCAGCCGATGCTCTCGGGGATGTGGGCATCGCTGCCGCCCAGCGGCGTCACGCGGATGCCGTCGGCCAGCAGGCGGTCCCACAGCGCGACGGCCGCTTCGTCGAACCGGTCGAAGGCGGTGCCGATGTGGTGGGCGCCGTTGAGCACCTCCATGGCGAAGGCCGGCGCCAGTGTCCACAGCGCCGCCTTCTGCTCCTCGCTGTAGACGGTTCCGGGGTACCATCCCGCCGGGTGCGGGATCCAGACGAACGGGGCAAGCCGCCGGGCGCGCGCGATGTCGAGGTCGAGACGGTCGCGGCGCGGCTTGAACAGGCGGGTGTTGCACAACAGGCCGATATGGTGGTGCAAGGCGCCGGGTTCCTGTCCCCAGGAGGCGCCCGTCCGCGCGCGGATGTCCCGTTTCTGGCCCAGGCTGCCGTGGTCGGTGGCGAAGAGGATGTCGATCCCGGCCGCGGCCGCGACGGCGTGGTTTGCCGCCACGGGGGCGTTGCCGTCGCTGTGTTCGCTGTGGGTGTGCGGATCGATGATGACGACCGGCTCGCCGAAGAGCGCGCGGGTTTCGGCCAGCCGCCTCGCCTGGTCGCCGCGGAAATCCCCGAGCCAGCGCCGCGTCGCCTGGTGACGCCTCGTGTCCAACTCCGCCACGTGTTGCCGCTTTGTCGTCCGAGTCATGGATGGATTCCTTTCTCGTGGTTCATGCCGCAGGAGTCCGCGTCCCGCATGCGGGGCACGCCAACGGTATCACGGGTGGACGGGAACCCGAAGTAGCGGGCGGCGTTGCGGTAGCAGATGTCCTTGACGATCTCGCCCGTCCAGGCGACGTCGCCGGGGATGCGGCCGGCCTCGATGTCGCCGCCGAGCAGGTTGCAGAGGATGCGCCGGAAGTACTCGTGGCGGGTGTAGCTGAGGAACGAGCGGCTGTCGGTGAGCATGCCGACAAAGCGGGAGAGCATTCCCACCTGCGACAGCGCCTCGATCTGGCGGAGCATGCCGTCGCGCTGGTCGTTGAACCACCAGCCGCTGCCGAGCTGCATCTTGCCCGCCGCCGGGCCGCGCTGGAAGTTGCCGATCATGGCGGCGAGCAGCTCGTTGTCGCGGGTTGAGCGTGTAGACGATCGTCTGCGGCAGGGCGTCGATCTGGTCAAGCCGGTCGAAGAGGCGCGCCAGCGCCCGCGCCACCGGCCAGTCGCCGATCGTGTCGAAGCCGGTGTCGGGGCCGAGCGCCTTGAACATGCGCGTGTTGGTGTTGCGCAGGGCGCCGTAGTGGATCTGCCAGGTCCATCCGGCGGCGGCATCCATCCGGCCGCATTCGAAGAGGACAGCGGAGCGGAACTGTTCGACCGCCCCGGGGGAGATCGTGCCGCCGCCGCGGACCTTGGCGAACGCGGCCCGCACTCCGGCCTCGGTGTAGGGGGCGGCGTAGACCGTTTCGAGTCCGTAGTCGGAGAGGCGGCAGCCGGCGTCGGCGAAGAAGTCGTGCCGGGTTTGCAGCGCCCGGAGGAAGTCGTCCCACGTTCGAACCTCGGCGCCGGCGGCGGCGGCCAGCTTGTCAAGCCAGCCGTTCCAGAACGCCGGACGGTCGATCGCCAGCGCCTTGTCGGGGCGCCAGGTCGGCAGCATGCGCACGGCGAACCCCTTGTCGGCCGCCACCCTGCGGTGGTGCTCCAGGGTGTCGGCGGGATCGTCGGTGGTGCAGACCAGCCGCACGCGGCTGCGTGTCATCAGGCCGCGGGCCGAGCAGGCGGGCGTGGCCAGCTCCGCGTTGGCGCGCTCCCAGACGGCGCCGGCCGTCCGCGGACTCAGCAGGTCGGTGATGCCGAAGTAGCGGGCCAGTTCGAGGTGCGACCAGTCGTACATCGGGTTGCGCAGCAGGTAGGGCATGGTCGCGGCGAAGGCGTCGAACTTGGCGCGGTCGGGGGCGTCGCCGGTGATCAGGCGCTCGTCGACGCCGTTGGCCCGCAGCAGCCGCCACTTGTAGTGGTCGCCGCCCAGCCACACCTGCGCCAGGTTCTCCCAGCGCTTGTCTCCGGCCACATCCTGCGGCGGTAGGTGGCAGTGGTAGTCGAGAATCGGCATCGCCGCGGCGTAGTCGTGGTAGAGCGTCCGCGCCGTCGGGGTCTCCAGCAGGAAATCGTCGTGAATGAAAGGTCTTGCCGTCATGCGTCGTCCGGTATCGGGGTTCAGGGTTCAGGGTTCAGGGTTCAGGAAAGATTGTTTCACGCACAGGGCGCACCGTCCAGCAAATCCGTCGCCGTTTTGAGTTGAACGCGCCGCCGCCGGGGTGGTACTGTTTTAAGCGCAAATTCTTGTTGGCACCGCCATTCCGGCGGATGCGGGCGGAAGGAGTTCAACAATGGACAACCTGACTTTCGGACTCACCCTGATGATTGTCGGCATGGGCGGCACGCTGGCGGCCCTGGGCGTGCTGGCGGTGCTGATGGGGTTGCTCAAGAAAATCTTCCCCACCACCCCGGAACAGAAATAGCGAAGCGAAAGGAAGACTGCCATGTGGGAAGCCATTCTTAATGGACTGAGCGGGCTGAGCGCGGGATTCGCCGCACTGCAGTGGACACAATTGGTGATGATCGCCGTCGGCTGCGGACTGCTCGCGCTGGCTATCAAGAAGGACGTTGAACCGCTGCTGCTCGTGCCGATCGGCTTCGGCGCGATCCTGGTCAACATCCCGCTGGCCGAACTCATGGGCGACGAGGGCTTCCTGCGCGTCATCTACAACATGGGGGTCGCCAACGAGCTGTTCCCGCTGCTGATCTTCATCGGCATCGGCGCCATGACCGACTTCGCCCCGCTGCTGGAAAACCCCAAGATCTTCCTGCTGGGAGCGGCGGGACAGTTCGGCATCTTCCTGACCGTCGCGCTGGCTTTGACGTTCGGCTTTGACAAGCTCGACTCGGTGACGATCGGCATCATCGGCGCCTGCGACGGACCGACGGCGATTTTCTTCTCCTCCCGCTTCGCGCCCCATCTGCTGGCAGCGGTCTCGGTGGCGGCCTACTCCTACATGTCGTTGGTGCCGATCATCCAGCCGCCGATCATGCGC
>CAYVKQ010000076.1:948-11363 GCA_964451945.1 uncultured Lentisphaerales bacterium | reverse complement strand
CTCAACGCCCATGCCGACGCCGAGGGGAACTTCATCGCCGATCCGGGATTCAAGAACGACGCGGCGGGCGATTTCCGCCTGGCGGGCGGTTCGCCGTGCATCAACGCGGGCGCACCAATCTCCGATACCGGGCCGCACGATTACTACGGCGGCAGCCGCCTGGTCGGCCGTGTATTGGACCTCGGCGCGGCCGAGTCGCAGGTGCGGCTGGCGACGGTGCTGCTGGTGCGGTGAAGCGCGCGCAAGGTCTTAAAGCGGTGTCGCGCTGCGCTTGCCACCGCACTCCGAAACACTTCGCTCCTGCGGCAGCATCTGGTGCGCGGCGACAAGCGGTACCCCGCGCGACACCGCTTTTGCCCTGAGTGTAACATGGACATTCTGCGCAGTGGGATGTACAGTTGTGCATTGAGCGGAGGAAAAAGTGAAACAGGTGTGACCGGACGTCCGGAAAGGCTGAAGAGAATGGAAAATAATCGGATGTTGAATGGAATGGGGCCGCAGTCCGGTCCTGGGGCGAATGTGCGCGCCTTCGGCGCGGTCGGCGACGGCGAGACGCGCGACACCGCCGCCATTCAGCGGGCGATCGAAGCCTGCGCGGCGGCCGGCGGCGGACGCGTCACGGTGCCCGCCGGCGTATTCATCACGGGAACGCTCTACCTGAAGGACCGGGTCACGCTCCACCTCGGCGACGGCGCCGTGCTGCGCGGCAGTCCCGACCTGGCCGACTACAACCGCGACGACGCCTATCCGCAGAACCAGGTCTTCGTCAGCGAACGGGTGACCGGCGCGCACCTGATCGTGGCGGTCGAGGCGGACGATGTCGCGATCGAGGGCCCCGGCCGCATCGATGGCAACAGCGCCGCCTTCTACGGTCCGCCCGACCGTCCCGGCGGCAAGTTCACCCTTCCCGGCAAACGCCCCGGCCAGATGATCTGCTTCGTCGAGTGCCGGCGGGTGCGGGTGGCCGACGCCGTGATCGAGAACGCCCCCTATTGGACGCTCTTTCTGCACGGGTGCGAAACGGTGACGATCCGCGGGGTGCGCATTAGCAACCCGTTTGCCACCCTCAACGGCGACGGCATCGACGTCGACTCCTGCCGCGACGTGGCGATCAGCGACTGCATCATCCGCTCCGGAGACGATTCGATCACTCTGCGGGCGAACCCCGCGCCGCTGAAGAGTCGCGGCCGGGTCTGCGAGAACATCACCGTCGCCAACTGCGTCCTCTCGACGCCCTGCAACGCCATCCGCGTCGGCGTGGGCGACGGCGCCATCCGCCACGCGGTGTTCAGCAACTGCGTCATCAGCGACACCCGCAACGGCATCTGCCTGATCGGGAACTATTCGGGGATGTCGCACAAGGGGGCCGACATCGAGGACGTCCGGTTCTCCAACTTCTCCATGCGGACGGTGATGCCTTTCTTCCTCTTTACCGGCACTCCCGCCTCCGCCAGGATCCGCGACATCGCCTTCAGCGGCATCCGCGCGACGGGAAGCAAATCCTCGGTGGTACGCGGCATCCCGGGGTGCCGCGTCTCCGACATCCGCTTCACCGACATCGACTTGGAACTCGCCGGAGGCGCCGGAATGATCGGCGCCGACGCCGATCTCGCCCGCATGTACTGGGAATGGGACCGGGGGCGCCCCTGCGCCCTGCAGGTCGCCTGCGCCGACCGCGTGACGCTCGACCGCGTCTCGCTGCGGTGGGGGGCGTGCGATGGACCGTGGCGGCACGCCCTCTTGGCCGAGGCGGTGGGCGGCCTCGCGCTGCGGAACTGCGACCTGCCGCCGCCGCCCGGCGCGGCTGCGGCGGACGCCGTGCGGGAGTCGCCGCAGCCGCCGTTGATTGCGAAGCAGTGAAGGGCTTAGGAGGTTGATGTGGCGGACAAACCATGGAAGATCCGGGCCGTGCAGCTTGATCTCGCGCGGCAGATGGAGACGCTGGAGTTCATCGAGCGCTTCATCGATTTCATCGCGCGGTTCGACTACAACACGCTGGTGCTTTATCTGGAGGGGCGGGTGCGGACGGCGTCGTTCCCGTATCCCTCCCCCTCCGAGAGCTACAATCCCGACGAGATGAAGCGGATTGTCGCGTATGCCGCGCGCAAAGGGATCGACGTCGTGCCGGCGGTGCAGGCGATCGGTCACGCAGAGCTGTTTCTCAAGCACCGCGAGCTGGCCGACCTGTGGGAACTGCGCGAGACCGCCGGCCGCGGCCGTTGGAAGGGCCTCAGCCAGCGCCCCGACACCTTCTGCCCCTCGCGGCCGCAAACGCGCGCCTTCCTCGACGCCTACTTCCGCGACCTGGCGGCGATCTTTCCCTCGCCCTGGTTCCATGCGGGACTCGACGAGGCGTGGCACCTGGGCATCTGTCCCGCGTGCCGCGCGCATCCGGATGGCCAGGCGGGCGTCTTCGGCGATCTGGTGCTGTGGCTGCATGCGCTTGTGAGCGACCGCCTCGGCAAGCGGCTGATGCTTTGGGACGACATGTTCGAACGCTATCCGCGGGCGCTGGAGCGGACCCCGCGCAACGTGGTCCTGTGCTGCTGGCACTACGCTCCAGTGGTCAATCCAACCTGCCACCACTTCAGCACCTGCCGCGAAAACTTCCCCGCGAAGTACCGGAGCATGGGGTTCGACACACTGGTTTCTCCCGCGGATGGGACGCTGAACAATATCATCACCTTCACCGATTACGCCAAACCCGCCGCGCCGCTGGGCGGGCTGGTGACCACGTGGGAGAAGCAGACGTCGTTTCTGTTCGAAAGCTATCCCGTGATCGCCTATGCCGGCCGCGCCTGGAAGGCGCCGGAACAGAACGGCGAGGCGCTGGCCCGCGCGTGCCTCGCCGATCTCTTCGGTATCGGTGATCCTTCATTCATCGACGCCGTCCTGGCGGCGAAGAACCAGGGCCTGGGCTACCCGCTGTCCGATCCCGACCGCTACCTGCGCGGGCCCGAGGATGCCGCCGAATGCGCCGCCCGGCTGCAGGCGCCCGTCCTGGCCGGCGCGTTGAGCGGCTGCCGGGAGAAGGTGGCCGGCGGCGTGCCGTCGGACGTGCTCGACGACACGCTGGCGCGGCTCGAAGGCGCGCGGCTGCACGCCGATCTGCGGCGCTTCGTTCCCGCCGTCTGCGGTCCCGAGCCCGTCGTCGACGCCGCGGGCGCCACGGCGCTGGCGGAACGGGTGCGCGCGCTGGCCGGGCGCCGCCTGCGGCAGTGGGCGCGCTTCCGTCCCGGCCTCGACGACAGCGCGATCCGCGGCAGTTTCGAGACACTGGAGCGCAAGGTGCGCGCGCTGGCGGCGGGACGCAGGACGGGGCTGCTGACCATCCGCTGCTTTATGCCCTTCATCCAGCAGGATTCGCGCCTCTCCATCCGCTATGCCGGCGAAGCGGCTTGGGAGACGGTGGCCGAGCGGCGGCTGTGTCCGCTGCACGGCGAGCCGTTCTACCGCATCGACTTCCCCGTCGCGATCGACAAGGCGCCCGAGGCGGTCCGGTTCTCGACCTGGGGCTACGGCTTCCAGGGGGTGTGCCACATCTCCGTGAGCAACGCCTGCGGGCGTTTCGTGCCGGAGGGCGTCACCGACCTCTGGGGCGAGGTGCGCGATCCGCTGCACATCCTGGTGGACGACGACCGGTGGGTGACGGCCGGAGCGCCCTGGGCGCGGGAATCCTACAGCGATCTGCCCGGTGTCATCAACCAGGTCGAGCACGGCATGGAGATTCGCCTGCGCGTCGCGGCCGGGGACGAGCGGGTCACCCGCTACGGGATCCAGAGCGGTTCAGGCACGCTTTCGGCCCGTGTGGACCGGTGCCGGCCGAAAAGCGATCTCTTCCCGCTCTCCACCCTCTATCCCGAGGAGACGATCCGCGTGCGCAAGGTTTTCGAAACGCCTGGAGAGGATGGCGAGGGCACGACACATTTGTTACCATAATGTCCGCAAATGATCCGTTCACCCACTGGAAAATATGTGTGGCCGTCATGCCGCCTGCCGATGCTCACGGCGGCTGTTGGTTTTTTTTTCGCCGCTGTCGCCCACGCCCAGGATGCGCCGGTCGGCGGAGTGTTTGAAGGGGTAAGCGTGCCGCACGGGGCTCTGGGCGATCCGGATGTCCGCGCCTCCGTGGCGGAACGGGCGCGGGCGGTGCAGTCCGCGCGCAAGGCCGCGGCCGTGGAACAGGCGCGCCGCAGGGGGTTGCCCGTGCGGCAGGAATTGCCCGACGGGCGCGGCGCCCGCGAGCTGATGGCCTGGGAGGGCGACCAGCCGCTCTACTACGGCACGC
This sequence comes from uncultured Lentisphaerales bacterium, assembly GCA_964451945.1. Classification (GTDB taxonomy): domain Bacteria; phylum Verrucomicrobiota; class Kiritimatiellia; order RFP12; family JAAYNR01; genus JAAYNR01. The sequence goes on along the minus strand of CAYVKQ010000076.1, from coordinate 7,075 downwards.
TCAACGCCATCGCCGCGATCAGCACCGGAGCGGATGCGATTCGCCAGGCGCCCTATCTCGCGCAGGGTCTCGGCGGCACCGTCGGCGTGTGGGACGCCGGCTCGATCCGCGCGACGCACCAGGAGTTCGGCGGCCGCGTCACCATCCGCGACGGCGCCGCCAACCACTATCACTCGACCCATGTCGGCGGCACCATCGGCGCGACGGGAATCGTCGCGGGCGCCCGCGGCATGGCGCCGCAGGTGCTGATCGACAGCTATGACTGGACCGACGATCTGGCCGAGATGACCTCGCGCGGCGCCGCCGCTTCGAGCGAGACCGGCAAGATCTACGTCTCCAACCACAGCTACGGCATGCAGTCGGGCTGGGTCTATACGGCGACACCTACGTGGACCTGGTACGGCAGCGGTACCACGGCGGCGGGTGTGGAGGACGATTTCGGCCGCTACAACACCTATGCGCGCGACGTGGACGCCCTGGCCTACGGCGCCCCCTATTACGCGATTTTCTGGGCCGCGGGCAACGACCGTGACAACAATCCGGCGGCCGGGGCGCAGGTGGCCCTGTCGCCCGGTGGAACGGCCGTGAGCTACAACGCCACCGCGCATCCGCCCGGCGACGGCGTGTACCGCGGCGGCTATGAGACGATCGGGTTCAACGCGCTGGGCAAGAACGTGATCACCGTGGGGGCGGTGAACGACGCCGTGAGCGGCGGACTCCGCGATCCATCCAAGGCGACGATGACCGGCTTCTCGAGCTGGGGCCCGGCCGACGACGGACGTATCAAGCCCGACATTGTCGCCAACGGTTCCGGTCTCTATTCGACCTACACCGGCGGCGACACGCTCTACGCCACGCTCAGCGGAACCAGCATGGCCACGCCGAACGCCGCCGGCACGGCGCAGCAGCTTGTCAGCTACCACGCCGCGCTCTTTTCGGGGCAGTACCTGCGCGCGGCGACGCTCAAGGGGCTGCTGATCCACACGGCCGACGACCTGGGCACGCCCGGCCCCGACTACGCCAACGGCTGGGGTCTGGTCAACGCCCGCGCGGCCGCCGACCTGCTGGCGGAGGCGGCGACCAATGCCGCCGCGCCGCGGCTCGCCGAGCAGACGCTCACCACGAGCGTTCCGCTTCAGTCGCATCCCTTTTACTGGGACGGAATCACGCCGATCCGCGTCACCCTCTCGTGGACCGATCCCGCAGGTGCGGCGACCACGACGCACGACCTGCGCACACCGCGGCTGGTAAACAACCTGAACCTGAAGGTGGTCGGCCCGGACGGCAGCCAGCATTTTCCCTATGTCATGCCGTTCGTCGGCGCCTGGACCGTCGCCGCGATGCCGGCGGCCGCCGTCACCGGCACCAACATCACCGACAATGTCGAACAGGTCTTCCTTGCCGAACCGCCCGCGGCCGGCACCTACCAGGCCGTGGTCTCCTACAGCGGCACGCTGGCGAACAACCAGCAGCCTTATTCGCTACTGGTCACCGGGTCGGAGCCCCCGCCGGTCGAGCCGCAAAGCGTCACTCCCGACGAGGGGGACGCGGGAGTGACGGCGCTGACGGTGGCGGGAACGGGGTTCGCGCCGGGTGCCGCGGTCGCGTTTTTCCGCGGCGGCCAGGCGGATGTTGCCGCCAGCGTCACCGGCGTCACCACGACCGCGATCCACTGCGCGCTCGACGTTAGCGCGCTGGCGAAAGGGACGTGGGGCGTCCGCGTCACCAATTCCGACGGTCGACAGGGCGTGGCTCCAGCCGTCTTCACCGTGGTAAGCACCCTTGCCAGCCAGTTCTTCGATCCGGACGCACCCGGGTGGTCGGCCGCGGCCGACAGCGGCACCAGTTACTGGACGCTCACGGACTCCCTGAGCCACACCGCTCCCAACGCCTATTTCGCGCCCGGTCCCGCGGTCAAGAACCTCGACAATCTCCACTCGCAGGCGTTTGGCGTTCCGGCGCGGGCAACGGGCGTGCGTCTCCGGTTCTGGCACCGCTACGACACCGAGGCGTATGACGGCTGCGTGCTGGAGGTTTCGCCCGACAATGGGGCGGCGTGGCACGAGATCGACGCCGCCGGGTCGGGCGCCTCGTTTGTGAGCGGCGGCTACACAACCAAGATTCTCGGGAGAACGGGGACTTCCACGAAACATGCGATCCTGGTCGGCAGCGATGCCTGGACCGGCGCCAACGGCGGCTTCAGCGAAGTCGTCGTCGCCCTCGACGCCCGCTACATCGGACAAACTCTCCGCGCCCGCTGGCGGCTGAGCACCGACGCGCAGACGGCCAGCGCCGGCTGGCGGGTCGATTCGGTGCGCGTCACCGGGCGCCTCCCCGCGCCGACGCTGCTGCTGGTTCGCTGAACGGCGCCGCTTGCCGAACAGTGTCGCGGTGGCGTAGAATCGCAACCTCAAAGAGCGGCTTCTGCAAACCCCTCGTGGCACGGGCGTCCCGCCCGTGAAACACGGGCAAGATGCCCGTGCCACACCCGTACAGGCGGGTTTCTACAGGCGCCACAAAGGAGAGGATTCCCCATGATCCTGCAACGGACAGTCAAGCCGACAATCACCCCGTTTGAATTGAACCCCGACGACACGCTTGAGCTGACGCTCGGCGACGGCCGCCGCTGGGAGATGACGCTGCTCGGCGCCACGGCCGAGGTCGTCCGGCGCGGTTTCGACCGCTACTGCGACGGCGGACATTCCGCCGGCGACATCACCGTTTACGCGTTCACCGCGGAAGTGCGGATCAACGGCCGCGGGCACACCCTGCGGCGCGAGGTCGGCTCGCAGGCATGCTTCTACGAGCCGTGGCTCATCGACGGCGTGCGCGTCTGGTTCGACGCCGCCGCCTGCGCCTTCAAGGAGAAAGGGGGCTTCATGGAGGAGAAGGACTGGAAGGGCGGTCTCCTCTGCAAGCCGTTCAAACTTACCCGCTGGGCGGTGCAGGAGGCAGGGCGGCCCATCTGTCCCGAACCGCTGGGCGACTGGTATCCCAACCCCTCCGGCACGCTCGACATCCACTGCTGCTACACCGGCGAGGACTGCTGGATGGGGCCGTACAACGGCGGCGCGGCGCACGGCGGGCTCGACATCAACATGCCTGCGGGAACGGTGCTCACGGCGCCCTTCGATCTCGACGACCACTACCTCTACAACAGCGTCGCCGCGGGCTTCAACAACAACCGCTGGACCGCCACCCGGCGCTGGCCCGACGGCGCGACATGGGAGATCTGCACCTGCCACCTCGTCGACATGCTCGTACCCGAGCGCATCCCGCTCAAACGAGGCACGCCCTACGCCACCACCGCCGGCACCTTCGTCGGCTACCACGAGCACACCCATTTCGTCTGGCGTGTCTTCGAGCAGGGCGGCGCCTACTTCCTCGATCCGTGGATCCTGATGCACGAGATCTGGGCGCAGCGGACCGGGTCTCGCGTGTCCTGATGCGTTTCCATACGCGGTCGAGCAACAGAGGAGTGACCGTGAATCGAGGTTCTCCGGGAGCAGCATTCCTGATTCGGCTGCCCACAGATTGCTGCTGACCGATCACTGATCACTGATCACTGGCTCCCGGGCGGCGCCCAGGAAATCGGCCAGTTGCCGGACGAGGCGGTTCCGATCGAGATCGGCCTCGGCGGCCGTCCGCGCGGCGGCGGCGAGGCGGTGGCGGAGGCCGGGGTCCGCGAGCAATTCGGCGAGCGCGGCCGCGAGCGCGGCGGGGTCGTCGGGCGGCACGATGCGGGCCGAGATGCCGTCGTGCAGCAGCTCGGTGGCGGCCCCCGCGGCGGTGGTGACGATCGGCGTGCCGAGGAACATCGCCTCGGTGAGGACGTTGGCGAAACCGTCGGCGTCGGCGTCGGCGAGGCGGCGCGAGGGGTGGGCGAGCACGGTGGCGCCGGCGATCACCCGCTGCGCGTCGGCAGCGGGGAGCCACCCGGCCCACGTGAGCGCGTTGGCAATCTCCAGTGCCTCCGCCAGGCGTTGCAGGCGCGCACTCTCTGGACCGTCACCCACGAGGGCGCAGTGAAACGCGACGCCGCGGCGGCGCAGCGCGGCGCAGGCGGCCAGCAGGGTGTCGAACCCTTTCTTTGGGACGAGGCGTCCGACGGCGGCGACGTGTTCCCCTGTCCGCTGCGGGTTGAAGGGGAAGGCGGCGGGGTCGAGTCCGTGCCGGATCAGGCGGACGCGTTCGGCAGGCAGCCCCGCTGCGAGCAGAGCCGCGGCGGCGCGGCCGCTGCAGGCGGCGACGCCGGCGGCCGTGGCGAGGCGGGCGCGGGTCTCGCGCGGCGGACGGGTGAAGACATCCCATGCGTGAACGGCGCACGTCCAGGGGAGGCCGATGGCGGCGGCGGCGAGCGATGCGGCGTCGGCGGCGGTCCAGGCGAACTGCGCGTGGAGGAGGGGGCGGCCCAGGCGCGCGGCGGCCGCCGCCAGCCGCCAGGCGTGCGGGGCGTTGTGGATCAGCCGCAGGGCGCAGGCGGCGGAGCGGGGCGGGGCGAGCAACCGCGCCGCCAGGGCGCGCAGCACCGCACGGCGCACGGACGGCGGCACATCGGCGGCGGGGGGCGCGGCCAGTGTGTGGACCGCCACCGGGAGGCCCAGCCCGCGCAACGACTCGATCTCCCGGCGGATAAAGGTTTCCGACGGTTCGTCGCGGTGCAGCACATAGAGCGTTTCGTGCGCGTTCATCACGGTGCCAACGTAAGGCGGACGCCGCCGAAACGCAAGGCGAATCCGGCAGGCGAAACGGCCAAACGGCCATCGACGGCCTTGCCCTCCATGCGTTGGCGTGCTACAGTCGCTTCTACCGTTGATCAACGCAGCCTTCAGGGGCGTCAACAGACGGCTCGACAGCAGGAGCGGCACGGGACTGACCGGCGTACGTAACGGGTGAGGTTTGTGTGGCGCAGGAACTGGCAATGAGGACTTGGGGCGGGGCGTATACCGACGGCGACCGCTACCGCGTCGGGGCGTGTCATCTGGCCGACAACCTGGAGTGGCGGGAGGATGTGGCGGGCTACCAGTGTTCGTCGCATGCCCATTTCTCCTTTGCCACCGAGGCGGACGTCGTCACTTTCGAGTATGTCGACTACGCCCATTACGGCACCCGCGTGGTTCCAGTGGTCCTCTTGGATGGCGAGTTTCTGGCGATGTTGCCGCTGCTGCCGCCAAACGAGCGCGAACGGCGTGTCACGCTCTCATTACCGCCCGGGCGCAAGGTCGTCACTGTGGTCAACTCGCTGCAGACCAACGGGGGATGGGGTGCGGAACCGAAGAATTCCACCGTGCGTGCCGTGATCTGCGGCGCCCCCCTCGTTCACATCCCGCCCGCGCGGCGCGGACGGCGCTTGGTGGTCTACGGCGACTCGATCGCGGCGGGCGGCGATGCCGACGTCCCCGGCGTGCGGGCGTGGGGTCCGCTGTTGCGCCAGGTCTGGGACGTCGCCTTTGAGGCTTCGGGGTGGCGCCGCCTGTCGGATCATGCGCCACGCCTTCCCGAGGTGGCGGCGCGCATCGCCTCCTACCGGCCGGATGCGGTCTGGATCGCCATCGGGGTCAATGACTATCAGGGGCCCGACCCGCTTTCCCGCGACGCCTTCGCCGCCGCCTGCGCCGCGTTTCTCGACCTGTTGCACGCCCGCTTGCCCGCCGCCGTTGTGATCGCCCAGTCGCCGCTCGTCAAGGCGAATGAGGAGGTCCGCAACGCCGCGGGGTTGGCGCTGGCCGATTACCGCGAACTCATCCGCACCGCGGCCGGGAGTCGTCCCTGGTGCCGCTTTGTCGACGGCGCGGCCATTCTCGGCCGCGACGACCTCGCCGACGGCGTCCACCCGCACACGGCGGGCATGGCGAAATACGCCGCTTTCGCCCGCGGTGTGCTGTCGCTGCTGCGCTAGCGTAGTGTCCCACAAGCAGCTACACGTTTCGTTTGACCACGAAACACACGAAATGCACGAGAATGATGGCTGACGGGTCCTTTCGGTAGCCGCGGTCGCCGACCGCGGCCGGGGAATGGCATCGCTGTAGCCGCGGTCGCCGACTGCGGCCGGGGAGAGGCGGCGCAGGATGTCCGCGGTCGCCGACCGCGGCCGGGGAATGGCATCGCTGTAGCCGCGGTCGCCGAC
>CAYVKQ010000076.1:0-848 GCA_964451945.1 uncultured Lentisphaerales bacterium | reverse complement strand
TGCGGCCGGGGAGAGGCGGCGCAGGATGTCCGCGGTCGCCGACCGCGGCCGGGGAGAGGCGGCGCAGGATGTCCGCGGTCGCCGACCGCGGCTACAGAGCGAACGCGGTAAGGGCGCGGCTCCTTCCACTTTTCCTCGCTCCCTGTCTGCATCACCCCGTCGCTAACCCGATCATTCCCACGCCGCTTCGCGAAGTGAGATGAGAGGGGAGACCTACCGGTGCGTCGCACGGGAGAAAAAGCGCGACAAAATGGCGCAAACGGCGATAATGGGCCATAATGACGCTTAAAGGAAAGTGCATGAAAATAGATAAGACGTTGTGGCAGAACCTTGTACAACGCCAATAATTCTTGGCACATCATCTGCTCATAGTAGCCTGAAACCGGATACAAGTGGAGCGCTTTCAGACCGGCGAAAGGAGTTCACCATGTCTGACATGAACCAGATGACGCAACGGGCGCAGCAGGCGGTGCAGGGGGCGCGCGAGTCGGCGGTGCGGCTGGGGCATCAGCAGGTCGACGTCGAACACGTGCTGCTGGAACTGCTGGTGCAGGAGGACGGGCTCGTGCCGCGGCTGCTGGAGCGGATGGGGGTCGCGGTGGCGGCGTTGCGCGCGCAGGTGGAGCAGTCGCTGGCCCGCCGTCCCCGCGTCTCGGGCGACACCGAGGCGGGCAAGATCTACATCACGCAGGCGCTCAACGAACTGCTGGTGCAGGCCGCCGACCAGGCGAAGCGGCTGAAGGACGACTATGTCTCGGTCGAGCACCTGCTGCTGGCCATGCTAGAGGCGCGGGACGGGGACGCGATGCGGCTGCTCACGGCGGCCGGCGCCGACCCCCGCCGCCTGC
>CAYVKQ010000075.1:0-11455 GCA_964451945.1 uncultured Lentisphaerales bacterium | reverse complement strand
ACCCCGAGACGGTCAGCACCGACTACGACACCAGCGACCGCCTCTACTTCGAGCCGCTGACGCTTGAGGACGTCCTCGCCGTCTATCGTGCCGAGGGGTGTTGGGGGGCGATCGTCCAGTTCGGCGGCCAGACCCCGCTCAACCTGGCCCGCGCGCTGGCCGACAACGGTGTCGCCATCATCGGCACCGGCCCCGACAGCATCGAGGCGGCCGAGGACCGCAAAAGCTTCCAGGAACTCGCCGAACGGATCGGGTTGCGCCAGCCGCCCAACGGGCTCGCCACCACGATCGAGGAGGCCGAGGCGATCGCCGGGCGGATCGGCTATCCGGTGCTGATGCGCCCCAGCTTCGTGCTGGGCGGGCGGGCGATGGTGATCGTTCACGACGTCGCCAACCTCCGCAAATATATGAGCGAGGCGGTCGAGGTCTCGGAGAACCGTCCGGTCTTGATCGACCGCTTCCTGCTCAACGCGCAGGAGGTCGACGTCGACTGCATCGCCGACGGCGAGACGAGCGTCATCGGCGCCGTCATGGAGCACGTTGAGCTGGCCGGCATCCACTCCGGCGACAGCGCCTGCATCATCCCGGCGCCGACGCTCGGCAAGGCGGTCAAGGCGACGATCCGGCGGCAGACGCACGCGCTGGCCAGGGCGCTGGGGGTACGGGGGTTGATGAACGTGCAGTTCGCCGTGCAGGAGGGCGAGGTCTACGTGCTCGAGGTGAACCCGCGCGCCTCGCGCACCGTTCCCTTCGTCAGCAAGGTCACGGGGATTCCGCTGGCCAAGCTGGCGGCGCGGGTCATGGCGGGTGCGACGCTGGCCGAGCTGGGTTTCACCGAAGAGTTCATTCCGGCGCACTACGCGGTCAAGGAGGCGGTCTTTCCCTTCTCGCGCTTTCCCGGGATCGACGCGGTCCTCTCCCCCGAGATGAAATCGACCGGCGAGGCGATGGGGATCGACGAGAGCTGCGGCCTCGCCTACATCAAGAGCCAGCTTGGGGCGGGCAACCGCCTGCCGCGCGGCGGCAACGTCTTCGTCAGCGTCCGCGATGCCGACAAGCCCGGCCTACTGCCGCTGGCGCGCCAGCTCAAGCATCTCGGGTTCGACCTTTACGCCACCCTCGGCACCAGCACCGCGCTGTGGGAGGCGGGGCTGCGCGCCAACGCCGTCTTCCGCATCTCCAAGGGGCGCCCCAACGCCATCGACCTGATGGAGACCAAGGATCTCGCCTGGATCGTCAGCACCCCCACCTCGGGCGCCGACCCGATGTGGGACGAGGTGCGGATGCGCGCCCACGCCACGATCCGCGGCGTGCCGCTCACCACCACCCTGAACGGCCTGCGCTGGTCGATCAGCGGCCTCAAGGCGCAGCGCGCGGCCCGAGGCCACCTGCGCGTGCGCACGCTGCAGGAGTACCACGCCAAAACCCCGAACCTGCGGCCCCCTCCATGAACACCCCCGCCTTGAACACCGACCGCTGGCAGTGGCGCGCCCGCCGCGAACGGCGCGGCTACCTCGCCCTGCAGGACGGCACAATCTTCCGCGGCCACTCCGTGGGCGCCGCGCGCGAGTGCGTCGGCGAGGCGGTCTTCAACACCGGCATGACCGGCTACCAGGAGATGCTCTCCGACCCTTCCTACGCCGGCCAGTTCGTGGCGCTCACCTGTCCCGAAATCGGCAACGTGGGGATGAACGACGCCGACATGGAGTCGCGCCGCCTCTTCGCCGCGGGGCTGCTGCTCCACGCGTCGAACGAACCGAGCAACTGGCGCAGCGAGCGTCCGCTGCGCGAGGCGCTGGCGGCGCAGGGCATCCCCGCCCTCGCCGACATCGACACGCGGGCGCTGACGCTGCTGCTGCGCGAGAAGGGGACGCAGCGCGCCTTTCTCTCGGCCACCGGCGAGACGCCCGCGGACGAAGGGGTGCGCCGCGCCCGCGCGTGGGAGGGCCTCGACGGCCAGGACTACGCTGCGCGCGTGAGCTGCGACGCGCCCTACACCTGGGACCCCGACAGCCGCCTCACCTGCTCGTGGGGGTTCGCCGCGACCCTGCCGCCCGCCGATCTCGCGGTCGTCGCCTACGACTTCGGCATCAAGTGGAACATCCTGCGCCACCTGCGCCGCATCGGCATGCGGGTCACCGTCGTTCCGGCGCGCACCTCCGCCGCCGACGTGCTGGCGCTGCGCCCCGACGGCGTCCTCCTCTCCAACGGTCCCGCCGACCCTGCCGCGCTCGGCTACGCGGTCGAGGCGGTGCGCACCCTGCTGGGGCGGGTTCCGGTGATGGGCATCTGCCTGGGGCACCAGTTGCTGGGGCTGGCGCTGGGCGGGCGCACCTACCGCCTCCCCTTCGGCCACCACGGCGGCAACCACCCCGTGAAGGACCTTGCCACGGGGCGGGTCGAGATCACTTCGCAGAACCACAACTTCGCCGTCGCCGCCGATTCGCTCGACCGGCGGCTCGCCGCGGTGACCCACCTCAACCTCAACGACCGGACCGTCGAAGGACTGCGCGCGTGCGCCGCGCCCGCCTTTTCGGTACAATACCATCCCGAAGCCGCGCCGGGACCCCGCGACCCAGCCCCCCTTTTCCAGCGGTTCCGCGACCTGATCACCGAACCAGGCCACGCATGATCGACCCACACTCCAACCCGGAGCATCCCATGAACACGACAAACACCAGCACCGCCCTGTCGCACAAGCTCAGTAGCTTCGGCGACAACGTCTTCAGCATCGGCACGATGCGCAACTATCTCTCCGACAGCGCCTACACCTCCCTGGCAGCTACCCTGGTCCGCGGCGAGGCGATCGATCCCGCCATTGCCGACGAGGTCGCCGACGCCATGAAGACCTGGGCGCTGGAGAAGGGCGCCACCCACTTCACCCACTGGTTCCAGCCGCTGACCGGACTCACCGCCGAGAAGCACGACTCGTTCTTCTGTCCCGACGGCGAAGGCGGCGTGCTGGCGCGCTTCTCCGGACGCGAGCTGACCCAGGGCGAGCCCGACGCGTCGAGCTTCCCCTCGGGCGGCTTGCGCGCCACCTTCGAAGCCCGCGGCTACACGGCGTGGGACCCGACCAGCCCGGCCTTCATCAAGGAGACCAACGGCGTCGCGGTGCTCTGCATCCCGACCGTCTTCTGCGGCTACCACGGCGAGGCGCTCGACAAGAAAACGCCGCTGCTCCGCTCGCAGCACGCCCTGGCCGGGCAGCTCAAGCGCATGGCCAAGCTTTTCGGCATCGAAGACAAGGGCCGCGCCTACGCCACGCTCGGTCCCGAGCAGGAGTATTTTTTGATCGACCGCGGGCACTACCTCGCCCGCCCCGACCTGCGGCAGACGGGCCGCACCCTCTTCGGCAGCCGTCCGCCGCGCCACCAGCAGCTGGAGGACCACTACTTCGGCCACATCCACCCGCGCGTCCTCGCCTTCATGGCCGAAGCCGACAACGCCCTCTGGAAACTCGGCGTTCCCGCCAAGACACGCCACAACGAAGTCGCCCCCGGCCAGTTCGAGATCGCCCCGGTCTTCGAGGACCAGAACCTGGCGATCGACCACAACATGCTCACCATGCAGGCCCTGCAGGAGGTCGCCGAAAAGCACGGCTTTATCTGCCTGATGCACGAGAAGCCGTTCGCCGGCATCAACGGATCGGGCAAGCACAACAACTGGTCGCCGACCGGCCCCGACGGCAAGAACTGGCTCAAGCCGGGCGACACGCCGCACGAGAACGCCAAGTTCCTGGCGACGGTCTGCGCCATTGTCGCCGGCGTGGACACCTACGCCGACCTGCTGCGCGCCACCGTCGCCACTGCCGGCAACGACCACCGCCTGGGAGCCAACGAGGCGCCGCCCGCCATCATTTCGATCTTCCTCGGCGAGCAGCTCTCGGACATTGTCGCGCAGTTGCAGAACGGCGGCGCCAAGTCGTCCAAGGCGGGCGGCCTGATCGAGGTGGGCGTCTCGACGATCCCGCGGCTGCCGCGCGACGTGACCGACCGCAACCGCACCTCGCCGCTCGCCTTCACCGGCAACAAGTTCGAGTTCCGCGCCGTCGGCTCCAACCAGAGCTGCGCCGGCTCCAACGTGGCGCTGAACACGATCGCCGCCTGGGGCATCGACCTGGTCTGCACCGAGATCGAAAAGGCCCGGGCCAAGGGGATGGACTTCAACGCCGCGCTCGGCAGCGTGCTGAAGGCGCTCTTCAAGAAACACCAGCGGGTGATTTTCGACGGCGACAACTACAGCGCCGCCTGGCGCGCGGAGGCGGCCCGCCGCGGTCTCCCCTGCGCCATGACCACCCCCGACGCGCTGACCGCCCTGAAGCGCCCCGAGACGGTCGCCCTCTTCACGAAGTACGGCGTGTTCACCGAGCGCGAGCTGCTGTCGCGCCACGACATCTATCAGGAGACCTACGACAAGACGATCCTGATCGAGGCCTCCTGCGCCCTGCAGATGGTGCGGACGCTCATCGCGCCCGCCGGGCTCGACTACGCGTCCATGCTCGCCGGCAGCGGCAAGGCCGCCCCCGTGGCGCGGCTGGCCAAGCGGGTGAATACGCTGGTCGGCAGACTACTGACTACCTCCGAAACGCTGGAGGCCGCGATCGCCAAACACCAGATCGCCGGCGCGCTCAAGGCGATGGCCGCCGCCCGCGCAGCGTCCGACGAGCTGGAGACGCTCGTTCCCGCCGACCGCTGGCCGCTGCCTACCTACACCGAGATGCTTTTCCTAGGGTGAGGCTTCGGCTAAACCGCGGGAAGAGCACGTCGTTCCGGCCATGATTCGATCACGGCGCCGATGCATTCGGCCTCGTTGTAGACAGGGATCACCACCGTCACATCCAGCGCCATGTGCCGCACCGTCCCTTTCCATCCGCTGCATTCCGGCGCCGCTCGGTTCAGCGGCGCCTGCCGCCACGGAGAATCACCGCGGATAGTAGATTCGCAGGGCCCAAAAAGCAAGAGGAAGTGCGCCGCCCCCAGAGCCGGGGGTTGTTTCGCGAATTGCCGCGGCGGCGGGCGGCGTGCTACACTTGTCCAGACGGATCGGGAAAGGGCGGGCGGCGGAGGCTGGGATGGGGCGCACGAAGAGAGATCTGGATGGGATCACCAAGCTGGGCGGTGGCGAGACGGCCTATGCGGATCACTACGATCCCGGGCTGCTGGAAACCTTTGTCAACAAGCACCCCGGGCGCGACTACTGGGTGACCTTCACCTGTCCCGAGTTCACCACGCTCTGCCCTCTCACCGGCCAGCCCGATTTCGCGACGCTGACGATCCAGTACATCCCCGCCGCGCGGCTGGTGGAGAGCAAATCGCTGAAGCTCTACCTTTTCAGTTTCCGCAACCACGGTGACTTCCACGAGGACTGCGTCAACATCATCCTCAATGACCTCGCGGCGGCGATGGACCCCCGCTACATCGAGGTGTGGGGCCGCTTCATGCCGCGGGGCGGTATCACCATCGACCCCTACTGCAACCGCGGCCGGACGGGGACGGCCTACGCGGATCTGGCGGCCGAGCGTTTCCGCCTGCACAACCTCTACCCGGCCCGGGAGCGACATGGCTGACCTGGCGGCAGTGGTGGTGTTCTCGGGCGGACAGGACAGCACGACCTGCCTTGCACAGGCGGTGCGCGACCACGGCCGCGGCCGGGTGGCCTGCATCACCTTCCGCTATGGACAGCGGCACGGGCAGGAGGTGGCGGTGGCGCAGGCCGTCGCCGCCGACTTCGGCGTCGCCCGGGAACACCACCGCATTGTCAGCCTCGACTGGTACCACGACCTCACCGCCAGCGCGCTGCTCGATCCAGCAGTTCCCATCGCCCGCGAGGCCGGCGCCGCCTGTCCCAACACCGTGGTCGACGGCCGCAACATGCTCTTCCTGCTGATTGCGGCGATCTACGCCAAGGGCCTGGGCGTGCGCACGCTCATCACCGGCGTCTGCCAGGCGGACTTCAGCGGCTACCCCGACTGCCGCGACGTCTTCGTCAAATCGTGCAACGTCACGCTCAACCTGGCCATGGCCTACGACTTCCGCGTGTTGACGCCGCTGATGGACCTGACCAAGGAACAGACGTGGGCGCTGGCCGACCGTCTGGGAGTGCTCGACTACGTGGCCGAAAAGACCCTCACCTGCTACAACGGCGTGATCGGCCGCGGCTGCGGCGAGTGTCCAAGCTGCCGCCTGCGGCGGCGCGGCTACGACGCCTACCTCGAGAGCAAGGGAGTGCCATGCTGACGGTGCGCAAATCGTGTCGTTTCCACGCCGCCCACATTCTCACCGGCCACGCCGGCGCGTGCCGCAACCTCCACGGCCACACCTACCGCGTGACGGCCGAGGTGGCGCAGGCCGCCGGCGACACCGCCGACATGGTGATCGACTTCCACGACCTCAAGGCGCTCCTGCGCGAGACGGTGGCGGCGCCCTTCGACCACGCGTTCCTGTATGACGAGACCAGCCCCTCCGAGTGCGAGATCGCTGCGGTGATCGTCAAGCAGGGGATGAAGGCCGCAGGCTTTCCTTTCCGCACCACGGCCGAAAACCTGGCGCGCCATATCTTCGTCGCGCTGGCAGGCCGGGTCAACGTGACCGCGGTCACGGTCCACGAGACCGACGACTCCTGCGCCGAGTACCGGCGGGAGTAGGCTGCTAATGGACAGCCGCCGAGGTCGAGTCACGCCCCATGGATGCCACGGCACGCCGGGTACTTCGGTCATCGGCCTTGCGGAGCAACAACGGACGCGGAAGGGACATCGGACAATGTTCAGTTTGGTGAGGCTCTTGCAAAACCCCAACGGCTCGCCGGGGACGGCTCGCCCTACCTGTCGTATTTGATCGCAAAAGGTAGGGTGAGCCGAAACGACGTGTTCTTCTTGGGGTTTTGCAGGAGCCTCTGGTGTATCCCAAGCATTGTTCTTCTTTGTAAATCCGTATAACCTGTTGATCAACAAAAAGGGGGGAAGGCGCGCCTTCCGGTTTTCCTATGCCACGCATTTTCGACAATATCGAACTCGAACTGCTGCCGGCGCTGCGGGAAACCCTGCAGATCTCCGAGCGTGCGGATTTCTGCGTAGGCTACTTCAACCTTCGCGGGTGGAAGTCCATCGATAGGCTGATTGACGGCTGGCCGGGCGGTCCCGACAGGCAGTGCCGCCTCCTTGTCGGCATGCAGCGCCTGCCACAGGACGACCTGCGCGAAGCTTACAGCCTCCTGCCTCACGACGACCAGATGAGCAATCAGGCCGTCATCCGGCTGAAACGCCGTTTGGCGGAGGAGTTCCGCGCCCAGCTCATGATCGGCGCGCCGGCTCTCCACACAGCTCAAAGCGGGCAAGGTCGCCGTCAAGCTCCACCTCCGCCACACCCTCCACGCCAAGCTCTACCTTTGTTTTCGACCCGATCCGAACAACCCCGTGACAGGGTTCGTCGGCTCCAGCAACCTCACGCTCTCGGGGCTCTCCAAACAGGGCGAACTCAACGTGGATGTTCTCGACCACGATGCGACCCAGAAACTTGCCCGCTGGTTCAATGACCGCTGGGGAGACAAGTGGTGTGTGGACATCTCAAAAGAACTCATCCAAGTCGTTGACGAAAGTTGGGCCAGATCTGACATCCCCCCGCCTTACCAGATTTATGTCAAGATGGCCTACCATCTGGCCGAGGAGGCGCGGGCCGGTCTTTCGGAGTTCAACATTCCTCCCGACATGCGGGGCGTCTTGCTGGAGTTTCAGTCCGCTGCGGTTCGGATTGCGGCACGCCACCTTGAGAAACGCGGCGGCGTGATCCTTGGCGATGTCGTCGGCCTCGGCAAGACGCTGATGGCTACCGCGCTGGCCCGCATGTTCCAAGACCCGCCCCGGTCGCTTGAGACCCTCATCCTGTGTCCCAAGAACCTTGTCGGCATGTGGGAGCACTACGCCCACCGTTTCCGGCTCATCGCCAAGGTGGTCCCCATCACGCAGGCTCAGAACGTCCTGCCCGACCTCCGCCGCTACCGCGTCGTGGTCATTGACGAGAGCCACAACCTGAGAAACCGTGAGGGCCGCCGCTGGGCCGTTGTCCGTGACTATATCGCACGCAACGCATGCAAGTGCATCCTCCTCTCCGCCACACCTTACAACAAGGCATACCTCGACCTCGCCAACCAGCTCCGACTCTTTCTCGAACCCGAGGACGTGGTCGGCATCCGGCCGGAAGAGTACCTTCGCCGCGAGTGCGACGGGCGCCCCGACGAGTTCACCCGCCGCCATCAGTGCCCGCTCAACTGCCTCGCCGCCTTCGAGAAGAGCGCGCATCCCGACGACTGGCGCGAAATGATGCGGCTGTTCATGGTCCGCCGCACGCGCAGCTTCGTGGAACGGAACTACGCACTCACCGAGTGCCCGGACTGCCACGCCGTCCTGCAGGCCACCCATGAATCCTGCCCCTCCTGTTCGCGTGCCAAGGCCAAGGCCGACCGCCGCTTCCTTGTGCTGGAGGGTGGCAGCCGGTTCCATTTTCCAAGACGCATCCCCAAGGCGCTCCACTTCCGCATCCGCGAGAGCAATCCCGACGACCAATACGCAAAGCTCTACTCGCAGGTGGTCGTCGATACCGTCCGCATGCTCCACCTGCCGCGCTACGGACTGGCCAACTATCTCAAGCCCTCGTTCGACACCCCTGCGACCACCGAGGAACTGGCCTTGATGCAGGACCTTTCCCGCGCCGGCAAACGGCTCATCGGCTTCTGCCGCACCAACTTGTTCAAGCGGCTCGAAAGCAGCGGCTACGCGTTCCTCCTCTCGATCCGTCGCCACATCCTGCGCAATCACATCTACCTGCACGCGATCACGAACGGGCTGCCGCTCCCCATCGGCACCCAGGATTCGTCGCTCTTTGACACGCGGGAGGATGACAGCGATGACGGGGGGCTGCGGGCCACAGAGATCAGCGCCCGCTCGCTCGACGAGTTCTCCCAAGTCGCGTCCGATGGCTATGCCCTGCTGAAAGGCGAGCATGGCGGCGACTTCGCGTGGCTCCGCCCCGACTTGTTCGCTGACGAACTCGCCGCGCACCTCAGGCAGGACGCCGAGCGGCTGTTCTCCATCCTTACGCTTGCAGGGGATTGGCGGCCGGAAAAGGACGAGAAGCTCGCGGAACTCTACAAGCTCCTCACCCGGAAGCATCCCGCCGAGAAGGTGATCCTCTTCTCCCAGTTCGCCGACACCGTCAATTATCTGAGCGACCAGTTGCAGGCGAGGGGCCTGGCCAAGTTTGCGGCGGTCACCGGGGACACGGACGATCCGTCGGCGTTCGCCAGGCGTTTCAGTCCTGAATCCAACCAGGCGGCAGGCGCCGTCTCCGCCGCTGACGAGCTGCGGGTCATCGTCGCCACCGACGTCCTCAGCGAGGGCCAGAACCTGCAGGACGCTGCCATCATTGTCAACTATGACCTGCCCTGGGCCATCATCCGGCTCATCCAGCGCGCCGGACGCGTGGACCGCATCGGCCAGAAGGCGGAGGAGATCCTGTGCTACTCCTTCATCCCCGCCGACGGCGTGGAGCGCGTCATCCGGCTCCGCTCTCGGGTCCGCCAGCGCCTCCAGGAGAACTCCGAGGTCGTCGGCACCGACGAGACCTTTTTTGAGGACGAAAAGCACGACGACCTGGTGCGCGATCTTTTTACGGAGAAATCGGGCATCCTTGACGATCCCGCGGACGACGAGGTCGACCTTGCCTCGCTTGCTTACCAGATCTGGAAGAACGCCTGCGATTCCGACCCCTCCCTGAAAAAAACCATTCCCGACATGGCCAATGTGGTCTTCTCGACAAAGGGTGCAAGTGGTGCAGGCGTCCGAAGTGGTGCAGGCGTCCGAAGTGGTGCAGGCGTCCGAAGTGGTGCAGGCGTCCCGCCTGCGGAGAGATGGGCAGCCGGGACGGCCGCACCACCGGGCAGTGGTGCAGGCGTCCCGCCTGCGGTTTCTCCGATAGACATTGCGGAAGCCTCCGAACCTCTGCCAGGCTCCGGCACCTGCCTGTTGCGCGATGAGGCCCACGCCGTGATTGTGCGCGACGCCCTCTCCCATTTTGAGGGCGAGCGTTATCACTTGCATGCCTGGTCCGTCATGCCCAACCATGTCCACGCCGTCGTCACGCCTTTCGGGGAGCACACGCTTTCCTCGATTATGCACTCCTGGAAATCGTTTACGGCCCACGCGATCAACAAGAAGCGCGGAGCGAGCGGCGAGGTATGGGAACGCGAGTCGTTCGACCATCTCGTACGTTCAGAGGACGCCCTGCAACAGTTTGTGAGCTACGTGGAGAACAATCCCGTTGCGGCGGGCCTTTGCGCATGTCCGAACGGCTGGCCTTTCTCAAGTGGTGCAGGCGTCCGAAGTGGTGCAGGCGTCCCGCCTGCAGAGGGAAATGCAGCCGGGACGGCCGCACCACGGGGGAGTGGTGCAGGCGTCCCGCCTGCGGTGTTGACAGCAGCCGGGACGGCTGCACCACTGCGTGCGCCGCAAAACCTGTTCCATCCGCCGGCCAAGGTCGACTACAGCAGCATTCGCGCACGCGGTGAGCTGCCCCATCTCCATCATCTGGGCGGCACCTATTTCGTGACGTTTTGCCTGCGAGATGCCTGTCGTAGAGCAGGATCCCGGCCTGCTCAGCCGACAGCAGCCGAGACAAGTGGTGCGGGCGTCCCGCCTGCGGGGTGTGTGGCAGCAACAAGTGGTGCGGGCGTCCCGCCTGCGGGGGGACCGGCAGCCGGGACGGCTGCACCACTGCATGCGGAGCGCACGGCAGCCGGGACGGCTGCACCACGGACGCCGCTCGCTTCAGGCGTCATGGTCTACGTCCGCACCGCCGACGGCAACGACGCGCTCGCATGGGTGGATGAGCAGGGGCGCACGGTCACCGAGAGCCAGCACGAGATTCTCCGTGCCGCCGCCTGCGATCCTGCCGCCCCTGCGCAGCCGCGCCTCTCCGGTCACCACGCACTCGTCCGGCAAGCCGTCTCCGGCATTCAGACCGAACATGCCTCAACCGGCGGCCAGCTCGGGAAGCCTGCCAGCGCCCGTCGCCGCGTGTATGAGCGCCTCAAGGATTACGCCTCGCTGGTGAACGACAGCCTCTTCGACATCAAGCCGCTCCATCAGGCCATTGACGCCATCTACGAGTCGCCCCTCACGGAGGCCGCCCGGGACCTGCTCAACCGCGAAATGAAAACCGGTATCGGCAACGAGAAGCTGGCCGAACTCGTCATCTCGCTCCACGAGGAGGACCGGCTCTGCGTGCGGCAGGAAGACGCCGAATCGCGCGAACCCAGAATCATCTGCTCCCTCGGCATACGCAAGGACTGACAGTTGCCTAACTATAAGAAAGATAGTATATTTATAGCAACCTTCTGAAAGGATGTGCGTATGCCCTCTCTGCTGATCAAAGACGTCCCCCAAGAGATACACGCTTGGCTG
>CAYVKQ010000074.1:0-11494 GCA_964451945.1 uncultured Lentisphaerales bacterium | reverse complement strand
CTCGCCCGTCCTGGTGTCGAGGTTGCCGGTCGGCTCGTCGGCCAGGATCACCGCCGGCTTGTTGACCAGGGCGCGCGCGATGGCGACGCGCTGCTGCTGGCCGCCGGAGAGCTGCATCGGCAGGTGGTCCATCCGGTTGCCGAGTCCGACCTGGGTGAGCACCTCCTCGGCGCGGGCGGTCGCCTCTTCGGCGGAGGCGCCGCGCAGCGTGGCGGGGAGCGCGACATTTTCGCGGGCGCTCATCACCGAGATCAGGTTGTAGGATTGGAAGATGTAGCCGATCTTGTTGCAGCGGACCCACGCCTGCTTCTCTTCGGGCAGCTTGAACAGATCCTCGCCCATGAAGTGGATCGTCCCGGAGGTCGGAATGTCGAGCGCGCCGATCATGTTGAAGAAGGTCGACTTGCCCGATCCCGAGGGACCCATGATCGAAAGGTACTCGCCCTCGAAAATGTCGAGCGAGACGCCTTTGAGCGCCCACACCTCTTCGGCGCCCAGCGTATAGCGGCGGGTCACATTCTCCGACCGCGCAATCACATGCTTCTGTTCGCTCATGTCCGTTCCACCTCACAAACGCCTGCGGTTAGTGCACTTCCTCTTCGTGCAGATCCATCTGGTCGGGGGTCGTGATTTTGGAGATCCGGCCGTCCTCGATCCACATGATGCGGTCCGATTTCTTCAGCATCTTCAGATCGTGCGTCGCGGTGATGACCGTCACTCCCAGGTCGTCGCACAGGGAACGGAAGAGCTGGATGATCTCCTCGCCAGTCTTGAGGTCGAGGTTGGCGGTGGGTTCATCGGCGAGGAGGATGTCGGGCGAGTTGGCCAGCGCGCGGGCGACGGCGACGCGCTGCTGCTGTCCGCCCGACATTTCGGCGGGCTTGTGCAGGGCGCGGCCGCCGAGGCCCACGCGGTCGAGAATCTTGAGCGCCTTTTCGCGCGCCTCCTCGTTGTCGAGTCCGGCGAACGACATGGGCAGCATCACGTTCTCGATGCACGACATCACCTGGATCAGGTTGTAGGACTGGAAGATATAGCCGACCTTGCGGCAGCGGAGCCACGCCAGCTCGAAGGGGTCGAGCTGGGCGATGTCGACCTGGTCGATGTAGACCTTGCCGTCGGTCGGTTTGTCGAGTCCGCCGATCATGTTGAACAGCGTCGACTTGCCCGAACCGGAGGGGCCCATGATCGAGAGGTATTCGCCGCGGATGATGTCGACCGTGGCGCCGCGCAAGGCATGGGTCTCGCTGTCGCCCATCTTGTAGACCTTGCGCACGTCGACCGCGCGGATGACGTAGCCGCTGCGTGCCGAGGCGTCGGCATCCTTGAAAAACAACTCACGGTTGAAGGACATGCTCGTCTCCCCTCTTCCTCACACGTTCGTGCGCAACGCGGAGGCCGGAACCATCCGGGCCGCGAAATTCGCCGGATAGATCGCCGCGACCATCGACAGCACCGTGCCGACGACCACGCACCCGACGGACGCCAGCGCAAAGCGCAGGTAGGAAATCTCGCCGAACATCAGCGCGAAGCCGAATATCCAGCCGTAGATCAGCAACGGGATGACCGCCCCCAGCACCATGCCCATCACCGAGCCGGCAAAGCCGATGAACGCGCTCTCGATCAGGAACATCCGGCGGATAAAGGCGGAGAGGGCACCGAGGCACTTCATGGTGCCGATTTCGCGGATGCGCTCCGTCACCGACATCAGCAGCGCGTTGGAGATGCTGATGATCGTCACCAGCAGGGAGATCGCGGCCACCCAGATGGTGCGGAAGCGGGCCTGTTCGGCCTGGGCGCGCATCCGCTCCATCTGGCTGCGCGTCTCCTTGCCGAACAGGAGGTCGCGCTTGACGGCGGTGCCGGGCGCGGCGCCGCCGTAGGTGCGCTCGCCGAGTGCGTCCAGCACGCCGGCGCGCGCCATGGAGCGGGTCAGCGTCTTGAGCGTATGGGGCACCGCGGCCTGCTGGCCGAGGACCAGGAGCAGGTAGGCTCCCTCGCCCACGTTTTCCGGCGTGCAGGCTACTCCGCGCGCCACCGAGGCGCCGGTCACGCGCACGGCGTCGAACGGCATCGCCGCGGCCCGGTCGAGAAAGAGCTGTTCGGTCCTCCCCATCTCGCCGAACACGGCCACGGCCAGCGTCTTGCCGGCGGCAGTGCCGACTTCGCTGCGGGTCAGCGCCTCCATCAGCGTCACGATCTGGCGCGTTTCGCGTTCGCGCGTCAGCGCGTCGCTGATCAACTGTCCCGCGACATTGCTCATGAGGAACGCGATGCCGAGCACGACACCACTCACCGTCACCAGGGAGCGACCCAGGCGGATGCGGATTCCCTGAACTGCGATCTGCACCGCACGGTTCAGGGGAAGTTTGACCTGCAAGCCGATTTGCTCTCTCATAGCCTTTTACCTGTTTGCCACCGTTTGTTCGGGGACGCCGCCTGCACAGACGCTAGAATGGCGTACCGGAGACCGCGGTGGTGATCAGATTCGCCGCGACGCCGATCAAGGCGATCAACCCGACCCCCGTGCCATATCCCGCCAGCAGAACGGGAGCCATCTGCAGAAAGCGCTTGGCGCCGAACTTGCGGTGAAAATAGAACTTGCCCAGGAAGGCGCCGGCAACCATGAAGATGAAGCCGTGGGGCATGCCGCCCACCGACTGGACAAAGCCGTACATGCTCATCACCGGCAGCTTAAGGGCCGACATGACGACGAAGGCGAGGATCGAGAACGTGAACGAGCCGCCGATCACCCACGGATGCATGGCCTGGAAGAACAACGGCTGGCCGCCCTCGACCTCCATCGTGGCCGACCAGAGGAGCATGGTGTTCTTGGCGCGCAGCTCCCACATCTTCTGAGCGAACGGATAGAGGTCCGACGGGATGACGCCGCTCTTCCAGATGAAGGCCCAGAATACCAGGCTGAGGATGAACGCCAGCGGCAGCGTCAGCGCCGTCGATTTGACATAGGAGAAGAAATTCGTCCCGGTCAGTTCATTGGTGCGGAAGGCCGCCGACTGTCCGGCGAACTGATCCACCGGAATCGGCGCCATCCAGATATCGATCCCCTTGTAGCCGGAGAGGATGATGGCCGCCTCCTTCATCATCGGGATGGTGGTCGTCTGGCCGCAGATGCCCATCAGGCGCGCATCGATGTACGACATGATCGGCGTATAGACAAGGGTGAACAGCAGCAGGAAGTAGAGGGGGAACTGCGGCACCAGGGCCTGGGAGACCGCCACCACGGCCAGGGAGGCGGCAACATAAATGACGATGGCGAGCCAGGGGGCGAAATCGCCGCGTCCCGGCGGCACGGCCCACAGGCTTGCGCGGCCGTCCCGGCCGCCGCCGCGCGCGCGCTGCTCCCGGCGGCTCTTCCGGATGTTCCGCACGACGTCGCGCCCTGTCTGGTAGAACGAGATGATGGCGATGCTGAAGGTGATGCCCAGCGTGAAACTCCACCAGAAGTCGAGCGAATTGCTGAAGGTGGTGGAGACGGTGTCCATCCCCGGCTGCCAGCGCGTCAGGATGCCCATCTTGTGCAGCAGCGGGTTGAGCACCGTCGTCAGCAGCAGACCGCAGCCCGAGCCAACGACGGCCCAGAACGGCACCACCATGCCGGTCAGCAGCAGGCCGAGGTCGATCGTCATGCCGAAGGGGGTCGCGGGCAGGACGCTCTCCACGAGGCGGGTCATGTCATACCACGGCAGCGGAATGACCATCAATGGCTTGGTCAGCAGGGCGCCGGAGACCAGCGGAATGCCAATCTGCAGCACACCGAAGGCGATCCCCAGGACCGAGCCGAGGGAGAAGACCCTCCATTTCCAGGTGGCGTGCTTCTCCCCCGCTTCGGCCAGCGCCATGGCCCCGCTGGCCGAGACGGAGGCCATGGGGTACGGCAGCCGTTCGACGTCCGAGGTGACGCGGAAGAAGAAGTAGCCGAGGGTGTAGCTGCGCAGCGTGCCGATGATGGAAAGGAAGATCATCAGGGCGAGGGGGACGAGCCAGTCGGAGTGGAAGAGGTTCCGTTCCAGGATCGCCTCGCTCATCGGCTGCGGCGCATACCAGCCGGGGAATTTGCCGATCAGGCCCATGTCCCGCACGGCGTCGGAACGGATCAGGTATTGCCGCCACACCAGGTCGGCGATGGGGCCGCCCGCGGACATGGTGCCGGCCACGCTCAGCAGAACGACCAGCTCCTGTTTGCTGAGCGTCTTCATGGCGCGCCGGGTGACCTCGGAGAAGATGATCAGGGTCACCCACGAGGCGGCAATGCCGCCGCCGGTCATGAGGCTCAGGTAGATCGTGCCGGGCATCATCAGCAGGCCGCAGAAAAAAGCGCCGGCCACCGTCACCCAGGTGAATCCGTTCTTGTACTCGGTCGGTTCGTCGATGATCGAGCGGTACAGTTCCAGCTCGGCATCGCCGCTCTTCCGCTTGCTCTCATCCGACATGGGATTCTCCCTCCACGCGCGCATTCTGGATCATGGCCTTTGATTCCTCGTACATCTCGCTCCGTTCCGCCGAACTCGCCGCGCGCCAATTGAGAAACTGCTTGCGCAACACACCCATGAAGGGCTTCAAGGTCCGCTCCCACGCTGAGGTCGTTCCGCTCAGGCGGACCAGGCGCACGCGGGCGATGAACTCCCGGGTCTCGGCGTCGGTCGGCAGCAGGATCTCGACACGCTGCGACACGCCCAGGTCGTAGGGCTTCAGCCAGACGGTGGTCGCCACGACCGGCACGACACCCGCGGCTCCGGCCTCGGCGGCATCCCCGCGCAGGATCACTTGCGGCGGCGCGGCGAAGAACTGGCCGGAACCGCCCTCGCCGTGCGCGTCGAACCAGCGGGACATGTAGCTGAGGATGGCCACCCGGTCATAGGGGGTGAACGTGAACGGCAGGTCGAAGAGGAGTTCATCGTTGACGATTTCGGGCAGCCGCCACGTGCGGACCTCCGAGGGAGCGGCCAGGCGCGCGGCACTGCGCGCGGGGAGGATGGTCGAGAGCAGCACCGAGCCGACGATCGCCAGAGAGGCGTAGATCGTCTCGATCGAGCTGTAGTTCATGTTCATGCCCCGCGTGAGGTCGAGGGCGACCAGCGCGCTTCCCACGCCCTGGCTCAGCAGATAGCCGACCATGGCGCCCACGACGGCGTAGACCGCGGCCTCGGCCATGAACATGAAGAACACATGGTTCGGCGCAATGCCCACGGCGTTGTAGACGTAGATCTCGCCCCGCCGCTCGTAGACCGAGCCCCGCATGGTGCTGAACACCGTCAGCGCCGCGATCACGATCGGGAGGAGGATCTGCAGCACGCCCTCGAAGGTCTTGGCACGCACCCGCGAGCCGTAGTAGGAGACCCCGTCGACCCCGTAATAGGCCGGTTCGCCCACCCGTTCGAGATAATCGAGCACGAGTTTGCGCTGGTCGCTGAAATCGACGGGGGCGAGCGTACCGGCGATGAGCGGCATTGTGTACGGCGCCTGCGGGAAAAGCACGCGGCAGGAAAGGGTTTGCACATGCTCATAGCCGTTGACCGGCTGTGGCTGCCGGTTGACGAGGATCACCTGGCCGCCGGAGAGGCGCGCGACATCGTCCGGCAAAATCGCCACGCCGCTGGGGTCGGTGCCGAGGGCCTGCACCGCATTGATGTCATAGGGCAGGAGACTCTTGCCGTCCATCCCCACCGCTTCGGAGAGGGCCAGCGCGTCGATGATCCCCAGCACCTGATAGTCGTCGCCGCGGATTTGCACCATGACGTTGGTCCGCGCGAGGTCTTCGTCGCGGATGTCGAGCGCGCGCGCCACGGTGTCGGGGAGGATCACCGCGGGCCGGGGGTTGTAGCCTTCGGCGACGGCCTTTTCTTTTTCCGCATTGGTTTGCGGCGGGCGCGGGAACCAGGCGCTCGCGGGCGTCATCAGCTTGTCAATGCCCGAGAACAGCGGTTCCGACCACTCCAGCTGGACGGAGGCGTTCACCTTGGACCGCTTGCGGACGACCTGTTCGCCGAGCTGATAGGCGCGGTCGATCTCGATTTCGGCGTTCTGCAGCCGGTCGGCGCGCAGAATCGACGTCAGCCAGGTGTGCACGGTCACGGGATGGCGCCGCTCGTAGAGGTTTTTGATATTGCCGATTTCGGCCACCGTCAGCGGCAGAAAGCCCCGCTTCTGGATCTGCAGCCCGTTCCAATTCGAACGGCCGGTGACGTGCTCGATGTTGACCAGATCGGACGAGACCGAGGTGAAGCAGATCATCACAAAGGTGATCAGGATCAGGGTGATGCAGGTAAGCGCGGTGCGAACCTTGCGTCGCCGCATGTTGTTCAGCCCCAGCATGAACGCGGTTCCGATCACGCCGCTGCGGTTCACGTCGGCCCCTTCGACCCGGCCTTCCTTGTGCCGCAACTCCTTGATGTTCTGCTTGAATTTGCCTCCGACCATCAGCGTCACCAGCACGGTCAGCAGGAACATGATGAAGCCGATGAGGATCATCAGCGACGAGCGGACCATCTGGAACGCCGGATGCATCACCCGCAGCAGCCCGAACACCACCAGGAAGACCGCCCCCATCGCCAGCAACTGCTTGCGGATGTCGGTAAAGCCGAAGACAAGTTTTTCAAAAAAGAAGACGAACGGCACCAGCAGCCCGAGGTACCAGAGGATGCCGACCACCGCCTGGGAAATGCGGTCGCGGATGACCGGATGGTTGTTGATCGCGTAGGAGAGGCTGCGCCCGGCGTTGAGGACCGCGTCAAGCGTGAGCAGGGCGGCACGGTCCTTGCGGGCCTGTTCGAGCCAGCTCCGGCCGCGCTCCTCGAAATCGAGCATCCGCTCGTCGGCCATTTTATAGGACTTCTGCAATTCGAGGCGGCGCCCGTGCGTGAAGAGCATCGATTCGGCGGCGTCGAAATGGGGATACGTCAGCACCGGCACGTCCGCCGCCAGATAGCCGCGTCCCTGGATGTCCGATTCGGCCTTGGCACGCTCGTCGGGATCCTCGGCGACGTTGAGCATGAAGGCGCGGTATGTCTGCACCCGGGGATTGTCGGGGGCGCCGTCGAGCAGGCCGACGTAAAAGCGGAAATCGGGTTCGAGAAAAATGCCCGCGGCGTCCTTGCGCATTTTCGCCGGCGCCGCCAACCCCTGGCTGGCCAGGCAACTGATGCCGGCGAAGGAGCGCATGGTGCGCGGATTGGAGGAGTCGGGCAAGGCGACATGGGCGCAGCGGAAGACGGGGATGTTGAGCTGACTGGGGCGCCGGACTTCGGCGGACCCGCCCGTATCCGTAATATAGAGCACCCGCCCGCTCTCGTCATAACGGGCGGCGTCGGCGCTGCTCACATAGCCGCCCACATACGCCCACTGATGCCAGCCGTACGGATTCACACATTCCACTGGAAACAGGTCGATCGCCGTCGTTTGTAGGAAGGTGAGTTTGCTTTCCTGCCAGGGCGACCCGACATAGCGGACGAACGTCTGCTTGGCCATGGGGTGCGACGGCACCATTTCGCCGGTGCCTGCATTGCCGAAGACGTAGCCGCCCAACGGGGGGGAATGCCCGCCGCCCTTGCGATCGTTGGGAACTTCCTGAAATTCGAACTTGCCGTGGGCGGCCGACAGCAGGGCGGGACCGATGGCGGCCAGATGCCCGCGGGCGACGGTCGTGTCCAACGCGTCGATCCTGTTCTCGGGTGTTCCGACTTTCTGCGGAATGAAAGTGTAATTGTCGAGCGAGAACGCCAATCGGCCGTGCGAGGTCCAGATCTCCGATTCGCGCAAGGTCACTTCTTTCAGGTAATTGTTGGGAAATTCCCGGGTGCCGTTGACATCGACTTTGCCCCAATAGACAAGACGCCAGCGCGGCAGATGGTTGTCCAGGGGAATCCGGTCTCGGATCGCGTGGGCCATCTGGGTGCCGATGGGCTCGACCATCGACCCGACATTGACGATGCCGGTGAGCATCGCCAGATCCGCCAAGCCGCGGGATCCGCCCGAGTTCAACTGCAGGCTGACCGTCAGCGTCCGGCGATAAGGCGCGAAAACACGCTGCATCGCCTCGTAGTCGGCCGCCTCTTTCAGCGACTGGCGGTGATAGGCGGCCACATCCGTCAAGTGATCGGCCAGCCGCGTGCGGATCGCCCATTCTCCGAACTCACGCCGGGCGACCACCTGGGGCAGCGACATCGACACGAAGTTGGCGGCGCGGTCGGCTTCGATCTGCCGCGCGCGCATCGTTTTGAGCAGCGGGTGCTGGAAGGTGTCGTCTTTGAGCTGCGCATCGGTCGCGGTCACGGGATCGAAGCCTTCGGCATACACGGGGCTGCCGGCGCGCAGGTAGGCGAGTCGCGCCTCCAGCAGCCGGTTGTTCATCTCGAGGGTCATCTCGCCGGCCACCGCGGACGTGCGGCGGTTCAGCCATTTCTGAAACGCCGGCGCCGCGGCGGACCACCACGCGGCGAACCGGTCGGCAGTCCACGCGGCGGCGTCGGCGGTCTGCGCCAGCGCCTGGGTGGCCCACGCCAGCCCCTCCTCGTCGTCCCGTTTCTTTTCTTCATGACGGGTGCGCTGCAAATCGGCGCCGCGCGTCTTCCGGATCGCCCGCATCAACTGGGTGACGCCTTTCAACCCCTGCGCATGGCCGGCGGTCGCCACGAAGACCACGTCGCGGGCCATGCGGCCGCGGTACGGCGCGAACGCTTCGGCGAGCTGCAGCAGCGCCGCCAGGGAAACCGCCTCCTCGCCGCCGGGGGCCAGCTCGGGAACCACCGCATACGAATCATAAAAAGCCGTCAGCACCAGAGCATCGGGATCCTCGCCCGTGCCCTTGAGCACGCCGACGATGTTGCGTCCCTGGGCGCGGCGGAACGCGGTGTTACAGCGGATCGTCACGGTCTGCCCGGCGTACCGGGTGATCTCCCCGGCGGCGTAGAAACGGGGATACGGCTGCGCCGCCTTGACGAGCATGGCATCCCAGGCGCCGCGCGCGTCCGGGCTGCTGCGCAGGCTTTTCGCCGCCGCGTCCTCGTAGACGATCACGGCCGGCACGCCGACGCTCTGCAGACTGCTCCACGCGGCGGCCGCGTCGAGCGTGGTCATCACCACCGACCGCTCCGGGTCGCAGCCGTCCAACATGGCGAGCGAGAACGAGTCGGCCTGCACCAGTTTTGCGCGAATGCCCTCGTCGGGCAGGGAGATGGGGGTCATGACCGACGGCATGAAGGGATACAGGCTGACCCCTTCCAGCGGCCGGCCGTCTTCGCCGAGGATTTCGCACCGCTGGGTATGCGGCACCGCCACCGTGAACTCCTGGCTCGCCACCTCGAGGCCCGAGCGGTCGAACACGTCGCGGATCAGCGCTTCGGTGCGGAGGCATCCCGGACTGCCGGTGAGGCGGGAGGCCGTGGGGCGCGGGGCCTCCGTGCGCGTCGCGTCGTCGATCGCCGCCAGTTTCTCCTGAAATCCGCCGCCGGCGAGCGCCGACGAGAACGGCGCCTCGTCGTACCGCTCGGTAAAGACCGGCTTGGGTTTGCGGAAAGCCGGTTCGGCGACCAGGACGAAAACGGCCAGCAACGCAAGGCCGAGAAGCGCGAACACGGCGCACACGAGGATCTGGTCCTGAAGCTTGATTCGGTTGCTCATGCTCATGGTGCCCCGTTATACACGTCTGTGATTCCGTAAACCCGCAACAACAAGCCGATCCCGTCGAAGAGGATCATCGACACGACCGACGCCACGAACATGCCGACGCAGAACGGCGTGAGCCCTTCGCGGATGGCGCGCGCGCCGCCGAGCTTCAGCACGATTCCCCGAATGGCCCACGCCAGCAGGGCGGGCAGCCAGAAACCGCCGTGCAAACTGGAACCGCCGGCGCCGCTCATCAGGTGGCTGCCGGCGAGGACATAGCCGAGGGGGTGGAGCGGGAACCACATGAAGAGGCTGCGCAGCGCGGCCAGCGCCAGCGTGATCACGGCGCCGATCGCCAGCCCCTTGGCGTCGGGGTTGGCCAGCACGTTCATGCAGGCCGTCTCGGGCTTGGCCAGCGAACCGGTCGCCAGCGCGCGGTCAACGGCCAGTTCGGCGGCGCGATAGCCGTTGTAGCTCCAGTTCTGCTGAAACGGCCAGCCCACCGTGGTCGAGTCGGCGCCCATGCCGTAGGCCCAGCAGAGGACGACGAAGCCGCCGACGAACACCCCGCCGAGCAGCCCCAGCCAGAGCCCGGCGCCCATCTGCCGCGTCGGCACGCCGAAGTGGCGCCCCAGCTCCAGCATCTCGACCTGCACCGGCGCCACCAGCAGGAAGCACGCGACCGTCATGAACCCCGAGGCGATCGTCGCCACCAGCATTCCCGTCGGTCCGAACATCGCGAACCCGCCCATCGCCGCCACGAACTGCATGCCATAGTAGGGGGTCAGGTAGGCACCCGGCGTGCCGCACTCGGCGCGGATCTTGCTCGTCGCGAACCCCAGCACCATCATGTAGCCGAAGAACAGCAGGCTCGCGCGCACCCCCATCCCGGTCCACCACCCCCACGCCGCCAGCGCCGCGAACGACAGCGCCACCAGCGCCAGCGACACCCGGTGCCCGCGCGCCTCCGCCCCGCGCCCCGAAGCCGACGCCGCCCGCGAAAAGGCCAGCCGCACCGCCTCCAACAGGTGCCGCCGCCCCACGAAGACCGCCAGCATCGCGTAGGCGATGAACGCCCCCATGCTTTGCTGGAAGCGCCACGGGTAGCCGGGGAAGCGGTTCATGTTCAGTGCCGGCCCCGCCAGGTTCCAAAGCTGGTAGAGGAAGAAGCACGCCCACAGCGAGAAAAGGATATCGGTCTGGATCAGCAACGCGATCGCCAGAATCGTCAGGCAGAGACTCGGCACCGTAACGCCTGAGAGGTAGGCCTTGGCAAGCGGGTTCTCCACCAGTGGCGCCAGCGGCGTTACCTTCCAGCCGATCTCGGGAATCCCCGGGTTGTAATAGTGCAGCCCCTTCAGCAGCGCCAAAACCATCGTCACGCCAAACCCCAACCATGCCACGCGGTTGCGCAGGATCGCCCACCCCCCGCCCTCCGCTTCGGCGAAGAGACGCCGCGGCACCACCGTCAGCGGGAAGGTGAAACGCTCGTTCTCCACCCACTGCCGCCGCATCAGCATGTTGAACCCGAGGAACCCCGCGAACATCGCGCCGATCAGCAGCGACCACGCCAGCGCCGGGCGCAGCCATTGCCGCAGCGGGATGAACCCCGTCACCAGGTAGCGCAACCCCGCGAAGCTCAGCAGCCGGTCGGGCCGCACCACCAGGCTGTCCCGCTCGTTTTCGCCCAGGGCCGCCAGCCCGGAGGCCTTCACCACCCGGCGTCCCGAGTAAATCGCTTCCACTGCCTCGATGTTCATGAACTCGATGTCGTAGAGCGCCAACCGCCCCGCCCCGTTCAGCCGCATCGTTAGGCGCAACTCCTTGTCGAGCTCTGGCGGCACCGCCACTGGCGTCGCCCCGACGCGTT
>CAYVKQ010000073.1:0-11494 GCA_964451945.1 uncultured Lentisphaerales bacterium | reverse complement strand
GTAGCCGCTTTGCAGCCAGTACGGCGCGCGGGCCTCGGCGAGATAGCGGCTGCGGTTGAACGGACACTTCCATTCGCCTTCGCGGAACTCGTAGCTCGGCGGGGGCGTGCAGACCGCGACCTCCGCGCCGATCGCCTTGCAGCGCAGGATCGTCCCGACCATGTCGTCCTCGGCCTGGGCGAACGAGTAGTCGGGGGCTTCCATCTTGTAGGTGTTGGAGATGCCGGCGATGACAACCAGGTCGGGCTTGTGGCGCGCAACGTATTCCTCGAAGTGCGCCGCCTCATGGTAGTACCAGCAGCCCGTGGAGCCGCGGATGGACAGGGTGAAATGAAGGTCGCTCCCGGGACAGGCGCGGCGGATCAGCGCCGCCGCGTTGCCGCAGTACGTGTCGTTGGCGATCGAGTCGCCGAGGATCAGGATCCGCAGCGGGCGCCCCGTACGGAGCGCCTCACGCGTGCGCGGCAGCAGGTCCGCGCGGGCATCGACCTTCGCGAGGTCGAGTTGAGGCAATTCCGCGTACTGGCGGTCGCACCACGCGGCGGCATCCGCGCAGGTCACGCGCTCCATCTTCAGGTCCTTCACGAACGCGCCCTCCTTCGAGATGAAGGCGATGACCGCCGTCTCGGCCGTCGGCATGTCGGGAACCATCACCTCGTAGTCGCGCCATTCCGCGGACGCATAGAGGCGGCTGTTGACGTCGTTGACGTGCGCCCCCTTGCCGTCGAAGAGGTCCACCCACCAGTAGCCGTCCGTCTCGCTCTTCGCGGAGAACGCGAGCCGGTACCAGGCGTTCTCGCCCGGCTGCTTGTCGAGCGCGAAGCGCGGCGACTCGATGCGTCCGCCCTTCGAAGCGTAGGAACCCTCGAACGGCACGTAGACGATCCTGCCCGCTTCCTCGCCGGCGACGAAGCGCCAGCCGCTCTGCGCCCCGATTTCGCCCGCGTACTCCGCCACGGGCTTCGCCGCATACGTTGTACCGGCCGCCAGGGCGGCCGCTGCCATCGCCATCAGATGCTTCATCGTCATTTCTCCATCACTCCATGAACATCAGTTTGCCAAACGCGGCGGGATCCTTGTTCCAGATCGAGCAGCGCGTGTAGCGCCGCGAGGACTCGCGCTTCGAGCCCTCGCGGCGCTCGGCCTCCGGCAGACGGATATCCCACACGCGCGACCGGCAGAAGTTGCCGAGCCAGAACGTGCCGCCGGAAGACGTCCCCTCGGGGAACTGCGCCTGCGGCAGGTCCCTGATAGCCGCGAACGGGATGTAGATCTCGGCGGACCATTCGTCCTTGCCGAACCAGACCGCCGCCTCCACGCCCTTGCCGGACCAGTTCGGACCGTCCGTGTAGTACATCGGCCGCGCGTCGTCCTCCAGGTAAATCTGGCAGTAGTGCCCGTCGCCCGCGCCCGAGACGTCGAGAAACGTGTCGAGGATCTCGACGGATCCCTTCTCGCGGATCTTCTTGCGGATCGCCTCGTCGCCCGCCAACGGCTCGGTGCAGCGGTAGCCGACCGTCACGCCGCCGTTCGGCGTCCAGACGAGCCGCACGTCCGTCGGATAGTACGGCTCGGCGCGCTGCCGATCCATCTCGCGGACGAACGGATAGGCCGTCGCCGCCTTCCAGACCTCGTCGTCGAGCCTGCCGTCCACGACGGGATTCGCCGCGACCTTCTGGATGCGGCTCGGTTCGAGCGCCGTGCCGCTGGCGAGATCCTCCGATTCCTTGAAGAAGTCGAGGAAGCCGTTCTCGTACCACCTGATGCGTTTGAGCGCAATCTCGTCGCCCGCGGCAAGCTTCTTCGCCCCGGCGATGAGATTTTCCATCACGATCACCTCGTTGCGCGGATAGCTGATCTCGTAGACGTTCTTGTTCGAGATCTGGCCCGCGCCCCACGGACGCATCCAGCCGTCCTCCTGCATCGCGATCAGCCGGCGCATCGGCTCCGCACCCGCGCCGAACATGCGCTCCGCGAAGACGTCGTAGACCTTCTGCAGGTCGAAGTCGGGATTCCACATCGAGTGCATCCACACGTAGGCGGAGAGGACCAGCCGGTCGGTCGGGTAGTCGCCGTTCACGAACGAGCCGACCGTGAACTTCCGCAGTCGCTTGTAGTGGTCTTGCGCGACCTTGCCGAAGAGGTACGGCGCCTTGCAGTATTCGGCGGGCCAGATGATGTAGTCCCAGCTGCGGACGGGACGTCCCGTCACCTCCGCCCAGTCGCGAATGAGCTTCTCTTCGTGCTCGCGCACCGAGTCGTCCTTGAGCATCGCAAGGCCCGGCATCGTGCAGAGCGAGCATTCCGCGTTCTTCGCGGGGAACGCGAGGCCCTTCGGGATGCCGCAGGTGTTGAGGTAGGGCGAGAACGAGATCGTGTAGTCGGGATGCTTCTTCGCGAGGTAGTCCGAGAGCTGGCGCGCGAGATAGCCCCAGATGATCGGCGAGGCATTGCCCGTGAGGCCCGCGGCCTCGTCGTAAAGCTTCTTGCAGCCTTCGCACTGGCAGTCGATGTTGGCGTCCCACTGGACGACCGCGACCGTCTTCGTGCCGGGCGCGATGAGGCCGCTCTTGGGGCCGCCCGCGAGCTCCGCCTCGATGCGTTCGATGTACGTCTGCAGGGTTTTCGGATTGGAGTAGCACATCATCCGCGACTTGCCGCGCCGACCGTCCCGCGAAAGCTCGAAGATCTCGGGACGCGTTGCGAGGTAGTTGTAGTTGGTGTCGGAGAGCCACGTGTAGGGGACGTGCGCCTGGCTGTCGATCGGGTGCGACGAGCCGCATTTCCAGACCTGGAACCAGTCTGTCCGCTCGTAGTCCCAGATCGTGCGGTGCGGATAGCAGGGCCTGTCCCGATAGTCGACCTCGGGCAGGAGGATCGTATCCGTCCTCAGCACGGACCGTCCGCCGTCCTTCGCCTCCCAGTACTGGCGCACGCCCAGCGTGCGTTCGGCGAAATCATAGACGCCGAAGTCGGCGCGTCCCGCAAAGTAGACGGAGCCGCCCTTCGTCGCGACGCGGAACTCCTCGGCCTTCGCATCGACGCCCGAGAGACCCGCCGCCGCCGCGAAAGGGTCGCCGACGAAAAGCGCGGGACCCTGCGGCACGCTCTTGCCATTCTGCACGTAGACGACCTCCGGCTCGACGCCCGTCATCTCCTTGACGGCACTCTGCAGCCACAGCGCCGCGCGATGCTCGCGCGACATGCGTCCGTACGAGACGGCCTGCGGCTGCTCGCCCGAGCTCACGATCGGCAACGCCGCCTTCCCGTCCTTCACCCAGACGATCCGATCCGGCTTCAGAACCTTCACGTTTCCCGGCGGCAGTTGACCTAAATCGGCGGCATTGAAGTTGGCAAGAACCGCCAGCAGGCAGGTTGTACACGCATTCATTTGCTTCTTCCTCTATTTTCGACCTTGAACGTGACGCTTTCCGAGTGCCCCGTCGTAAGATCGGTTACGACGGCCTTCCACTTGGAGAAGAATCCGCCCTCCTTCGCATCGCGGGCAAAGCGGAGCGTGATTTCCGTCCGGCCATCTTCAACCGGGTAGAGGCCCGACTCATCGCAGACCTTGCCGTCCGGATCGGTCAGATCCAGGCGCACGACCTGGCGTCCGGGAGCCGGCTTGCCGTCGATGTCGTTGATCGTGACCGCCAGATTCGCCTCGCCGCCCGCCTGTGGCCGGCCCGCGAGCTCCAGCCCGGGTTTGCCGAGCTCCTTCGGGTAGACGCAGAATGTTTTGGATTCGGCTGATGCGTACGGCACTTCAACAGTTGAACCGCGATCGCGTTTCACTGTGGCACGGCCGGAGTTGAAGGCATAGATCACGCCTTTATGAGGAAAGTGCGTGACGATCATCTGGGGAGCGCCCATGGGCCGGTACCAGGCATTGGTGAAGATGTCCGTCTGCGGGCAGCCGCCTTCGCGGCGCAGGTTGTTGATGACCGTCACGTAGTGGACGCCCTTGAATTCCTTCACCAGCGTAAAGGCGTTGGTGCCGTCCTGCTCGCTCCAGGCGTAGAGCTTCTTGCGGAGATCGCCCACCTTCGGGCCGAGCCAGGCGTCCATCGGGATGTCGAGGTTCTTCGCCTCGGCGGGGAAGTGCATGGAAAGCCCCTTCACGTGCTCCCAGTTCGGATACGCAAGCTCCTTTTGCGCGCGGAACGTGTTGTCGTCATGGAGGAGCTTCGTCGTCGCCGGCAGGGCCCTGAGGACCTTGTCGTGGCCGGGCGTCACGCAGTTGAGCTGCGGATAGAAGATGTAGTCGTACTGCGAGAGGTTCTCCAGCGTGAAGTCGCCGTCCGAGAGCATGTCGAACGGAACCGGGCGCTGCGCGAGGAGCGGCCCGAGCTGCCTGAGGTAGGTGACGCGCGGCCACCAGAACTCGCCCGAGTAGTCGATTTCCTTCGGCAGCAGTACCGCCACCGGCGACTTGACGGCGGGGATGCCCCTGAGGAGCGTCGCCGCGGGGACGAACCTCTCGCGCACGAACGCGCCGAAGCGTTCGGGCGCGTCCTTCTCGGCGACGCAGTACTTCCCCCAGCCGGGGCAAAGGACGAGCGGCAGGCCCTTCTCGTGGAGGACGCCGTTGGTCGTCGACTGGCCCCAGCACCAGTTCACGGAGAAGAACGAGAGGCTCTCCGCCGACGAGCCGCCGATGCACATCATGGACTTGATCGCAAGTTCGTCCGCCGTCTGGCACATCATCGTGGGGACGTTCTTCCCGCTCTCCGGGTCCTTCTGCGTCGGGTGGGGCGTGGTCACCTCCATGAAGTCCGGCGACCAGTAGCCCATCGCGAGGAACGGCATGTACTTCACCTTCGCCGCCCGCGGCACCATCTCGTAATGACGCAGGAAATAAAGACACGCCCAGGGCGAGTAGCTGTAGATCCAATCCGCGGACATGTCGAGGTTCTCCATCGACGGGGAGGGCTCGGACCACACGACGTTGCCGGGCGAGAGGCGGCGGATCACGTCCGCGTCGAGACGGCTCATCATCAGTTGCGGCATGCCGCGGCGCATGAACCAGACGAGCGTGTCGTAGAGGTCCGTGCGCTCCATCACGCCGCGCGGATACTGGAGGCCGTGCTTCGCCCAATCGACGCCGCAGGGCATGGACGTGAAGCCGACGACCGGGTCGTGCCCGAGTTCCTTCTTCGCGATCTCGCGCCAGGCGGCGTGCCTGATCGCTTGGTCGGCGGACTGGGGGCCGTACACCTCGCTGTTGACGATCGTCGAAATCCAGAGCGGATCGCCTGCGTAGGGCCCGAGGCGCTTCTCTACCTTCGCGGCGATGCGCGCGAAGTCGAAGTTCTCGCGCCTCCACTCCCACGCGTTCTCGAGCCGCAGGTCGAGCCGCATGCCCGCGTTCTCCGCCACCGCCGCGGCCGTGCGGTTGTCATCATTGACGCAGGTGGTGTCGATGCCGATCGTCTTCAGGAGATCCAGCTCCCTGCGGTCCCCGCTAAAGGTGCTCCTGATGCTGAAGGAATCCCGCTCGACGCGCCCGAGGATCGCGAGCTCGCCTTCGCGCGCCAGGACCGCGCGTCCGTCCTTGCCGAGCAGCCGCACCCTCCACGGATACTTGCCGGGCGTAAAGTCGGCCGCGCGGAACGGCAGCGCCAGGCTGTTCGCCCCCGCGGCCAGCTTGACCGCGCACTTCGGCAGCACCTGACCGCCGACCTCGCCATCGAGCGTGCATTCGCCGGCAACCGGCGCATCGACCGCGAACTTCACCGCGGCGTTCGTGCAGTTGCGCGGGAAGGCGGTGAAGACGGGAGGCGAGGCGAGAAACTGCGTGCCGCCGGCGAGGAGTCCCTGCTTCGCCGTGAAGAGCGCGCGCACCTCGTCCGCATGCAGCGCACGCTTGAAGAAGGCGACCTCGTCGAGCTCCGCGTCGCAGCTTCCGTCCGTGCCGCAGCCGCCGATCAAGAACGCGCCCTTGAGTTGACGCATGTCCTGCAAGAGCGGCTTCTCGCGACGGGCGACTTCCTCGCCATTGTAGTAGATGACGACCTCGCCGTGATTCCAGGTTGCGGCGAGATGCGCCCATGCGTTCGTGCGGTAGTGAACCTTGCTGAAACCCGTGACGGCTGGACCGTAACCCTTGGCCGTGGAGAAGGCATTGCCGGTATACGACCACATCCGATCCCACCCGGGCTGGTAGATGAACACGGGCATGGACTTCGATTCGGGCACCCAGTCGTCCGGCGTGCGCATCCAGCAGGCGAAGGTTCCGTTGGAGCAAGGAAAGCCCACGAGCTTCGCCTGGTCGGTGACCTTGAGGTGATACTCCTCGCGCGTGTTGCCGCCATCGACCCACTCCGTCGGCTGGAGGATGCCCGCGTAGACGCTGAAGCCCGTGCCCTGCTGCTGGAACTTGCGCATCGTGACCGGTCCGCCCGCCTTGATGCGCCAACCGACCTTGCGCACAAAGCGCGTGCGGATGTCCATCGAGCCGTAGTTCCAGACGCGCTGCCACTCGCCCGTGAGCCTGAAGGTCTTGGCGTTCACGACGTTCGTGCGGCAGGTTTCGCGCGTGAAGTCCCTGTCATTCTTCTTGAGCGTCTCCACATGCTTGTCGGTGAGCTCGGTGATTTCGGGCGCAAGAACGAGCTCAGTGCCCTTCGCGCCCTTCACCTCCATCGAGAACGTGCTGGAGACCATCTTCGTGGCCCAGGTTTCGGGGACGCCCACCGGCTGCGGCAGGATGCGCATCTCGCCGCCCGCGAAAGCGAGCGTGCCGGCCGCGGGGTCGGCGATGACCTTCGTGCCGCCGATCCCCTCGAAGGTGTTCGTCGCGGAGACGAAGTCCGACATCGGGAGGAGCACGTTGCTCGACTTGCGGCGGAAGAAGCACGCCTTGCCGAAGCGTCCGGGAACAATCGCGTCACCCGGGACCTCGTGCTCGATCATCTCGCCGTTCATGACGGCGGGGCGGTCGAAATCCTCGAAGAACCAAAGATCCTCCGCCAGATCGGCAGCCGACGACGCGAGCGCCATGGTAGCGTTCAGAAAAAGCAAAACCGTTTTCATTTGCTTCAGAGCATTCTTTTTGATGTTTGAGGGCTGACCCAAAGACACCTTTCAATAGGGCACGTAATAGTCGCGGTTCTTGGGCACGATGGACGGAACGAGAAAGAGCAGCAGCAGGAAGAAGGTCATGAGCACTGCAAAGAGCAGGAAGAGCGTCTGGTAGCTGCAGAACGTGATCCCCCCCTTGCTCCAGTGCGCCACGAGCATGCCGGAACCCAGGACAAACGACGTGAGGAAGCGACTGCTGGCGCTGCCGATCGCGCTGTAGGTACCCAGGAAGGCCGTGGCCATCGTGCGGTTGTCGGGACGGGCCAGCGCCATCAGTTCCATGGAGTAGCAGTTGAGGCCACTCGCCGCCGCAAAGCCCAGCGCGAAGATGATCCCGCCGACCAGCCAGAAGAAGCCTGGAGTCCCGGCGTCCAGAATGGCAAGCCCCGCCGCGCATGCGGTGACGCACAGATGACCGGCAGGCTGGAGCCGGCGCACGCCGAACCGGCGGATCAGGCGCGCCGAGAGGAAGTGGCTGATGATCAACCCAACCATGAAGACGATCGAAATCCACTGCACCACCTTGGCGTCCGCCTGCACCTCGCGCTTGAGGTAGATGATGGCCAGCGGCAGCAACGCGCTCGACGCCAGCGTCAGACAACAGGTATAGACCGCCCAGCCGACGAGTGGACGGTTCCGGATCGAGATGGCCAGCGCCATCCGCAGGTCGTAGCGGCTCCGCTCGCGTGGCTCCGCCGGCAGGCGGTCGAGACAGCACTTGCGCCCGATCAGCATCACGCCGACCACGGCCACCACCAGTTGCATCGCCCAAACCGGCGGGTCTTTCCCCATCGCAAGACTGACCAGGAAGAAACTCAACGTCGTCATCGTGAGATACGTAAAGCGCAAGGTGCCGAAGAACCGCCCGCGTTCGGACGGGAGCAGGACGTTGTCGAGCATCGGGTACCAGGTGACGCCGTAGAGCGGGCGCGACAGGTTGTAGATCAGGCAACTGAGCAGCACAATGTACTTGTCAAGCGGAGCGCCGAAAACCGGCGCGGCCGCCATCAACAGCATACCGGCGCAGCCAATGTAGCAGGAAACGGTATATGACCGGCGCAGCCCGATGCGGCTGGCGATGCCCGCGCCGGGGATGGTCAGCAGGATCGCGGCCAGCGCCGGAAACGCGGTCGACAGCATCGTCAGCGTGGCGCTGCTCTGCAGGATTGTGAGATAGAGGATGATGATCGCGCTGGAATCGAACATCACCTCGGAATAGCAGCCGAACCAGGTCGAGGCATACGCGTAGAGACGACCGCGGCGGCGTTGGGCATCGTCCAGCTGGGCAGCCGGTGGCAGGTGGGTGGCGAAGGTTTTCATAAAGGGTTATGCCGAGGGGAAGGTTGGGCGGAGCCGGGCAGGTCCGTGCGACGTCTCAATATTCGGTGCGTGCGATCAACTCCTGCTGCTCCTGCGGCGAGAGCGAGACAAAGAACTCCGAGAACCCGGTCTTGCGGACCAGCAGGTTGCGGTACGCTTCGGGCTCGCGCCGGGCCGCCTCCAAGGTCTCGCGCGTGACCACGGTGAATCCGACGTGCAGCCCGCCCATGTCGAAATACGATTTCAACAAGGCACCGAACACGTCCGGGCCGGGCCGCAAGCCGAACTTCAGATTGAGTCCGCCGCAGACGCAGCGACTGTGCGGCAGGGCGGCGGCGCTGGACAATAGCGCCGTAGGTCCGTTCCGGTCCTTTCCGTGTGACGGTGACTGGTTTTCGCTGATCGGTTCCCCGGCCTTGCGCCCGTCTGGCGTGGCACCGATACCCGCCCCGAAACGGGCATGGTGCGTGAGCGAGTAGAAGGACGCCATGGGCAGGAATCCCTCCTCGCGGGAAACTTGCTCGAACGCGTCGATCAGCACATTCCCCGCCGCCGCGGCATGGGCATCCACCTCGGGATCGCCGTTGCCATAGGCGGGAAACGTATTCAGGATCTCCGTACGCAACGCCTCGTGGCCAACAAAGTCGGCATCGAGGATCGCGAGAATCTGCGCGTAGGAATAGCGCTCCCGCAACCGCTTCGCCGCCGCCAGACTGTCGGCCATGTTGGCCAGGCCGGAAAACATCCGATGCTGCCAGCGGTAGTTCTCCGCACCCTGCCGGTAGAGATCACGGCAGGTCTGGATGCAACTGGGGAAGAAGAGGGATTCGAAACGGAAGCACCAGTCATCACGGTAGAGGCGGACACGGCGGCTACGGGTGTCGTCGCGCATGCGCTCGACGGCGATGCGGTACAGTTCCGGCAGAATCCCCTCCACGTCCTGGGCGGCGGACAAGGCCTCGCGGAACCAGACCAGGCTGTTGTCGAAGGCATCGATCCGCGGCATGATGTTGTAGAGCCGCCCCGGCAGATCGACGCGATTGCACGCGGTGAAGGTGTAGCGCTCGACATCGTCGGGCACGATGCCGCTGTTGAGCAGCTTGTTGGTGATCAGGCGGTCGTTGAAGAAATTGCACTGGGCATCGATCCGATGGGCGGCCTCTCCCGCCAGGGCGAAATCATTGCGCAGCCGGAAGTTCAGCGTCGGTTGCGGCAGTCCGACCGCTGCCGCCGCCTCCACGATCATGGCGTCGAGATCGCCGAAGACCGGCCCGAGCGTCAGGTACTGCTTGCTCGAATGGCAGGGAACCGGTTTGCACGCGTAGTTATCGGTGCTGGTGCCGGTAATCTCGTTGAACTTGATCAGAAAAAAGGCGAGGAGTTCCACCGTCTTGTCGCGGGGGCCGGACACGTAGGGCTGCAGGTCGTACGCGAGGCGGCCGGGAGCGAAGTCACGTGCGCCGCAGACGGTGCTGCAGATGAACTGCATCATCCAGATGGATTGCAGCGCCGAATACAGATCGAAGGCAGGCTGGTAGGGAACGACACGCAGGGCGCGGGCCATCTCCGTCTTGCCCGCGCGTTCCGCCGCCGCCGCGTACCGCTCGCAAAACCGCCGGATCGCCTCGATGCACCCGAGCGCCTGGCGCTCGAAGTAGCGGGCTTCCGGCGTGCCGATCCGCTCCGCGTGCCTGGCAACGTCCGCGGCGATGCCGGCCAGTCCGTGCTTCAGGATCGTCGGCGTGGGGAGCGTGATGTGGCCTTCGCTCGTCAGGCCGAGACGCGCGAAGCCCTCGGCGTGCGGCCACCGCCCCTCCAGCATCCGGCCGGCGAAGACATCGTCGGGATCGATCGGCGTGGACAGGTTGTCCATCAGGAGCTCGAACTCGTGCAGGTAACGGGCTTCCGGCGGACACGCGGCGGTCTCCTCCGCATGCGCGCGCAGCAGGCTCTCGCGCTCAATAAAACAAGCCTGGCTGTCGGATGCCAGTATCCGATCCCGAAGTCGCATCAGCGCAGGGATATTCATCGCGAAAAACTTTGTCTGTCGTGGCACGCGCGCCGCTACGGGCGCATCCCTTGTTCTGCGCAGCATGCTGCCGCGCTTGGAAATGGGGGCTAATGTCGCACATTTCACGCCGCATGTCCATCCCCTGACGATCCCCATCGGCAATTCAGCCGGGCTTCGCCGCTCCCGCCGCGGTCACGCGAAACACCTTCGGCTCGGCCGGGAGCAGCGGCGTCTGGAGGCAGCCCCCGGCGAAGGCGACCGGGCGCCAGGCGCCGGCCGGGGTCAGCATGTGGACCGCGGAGACACGGTGCGCCGAGGCGAGCGGAATGGCGTCCAACGGATCATGCCCGAGGTTGAAGAGCGCCAGCAGGTAGCGTCCGTCCGCGAAACGCCGCAGCTTGAGGTAGACCTCGGCGTCGCCGGGGTAGTAGAAGTCGACGGGCCGTCCGCACACCCACCCCAGCAGCTCGACGAGTTCGCGCTTGCGGTCCTCGTCGTAGAAACCGAAGGCGGTCAGATTCTGCTGCGAGCCAAGGCCGGCCGCGCACACGGCCACGCGGGCGCCCGGGGCGCTCTCGAACAAGGTCACGGCCGGTCCGACCTCCGTGAAGGATTCGCTCACACCCGACTGGCGATGCACGAGCACCGAGTGGATCTGTGTCCGCGTATCGTCCGGCACCAGGCGCGTGTACTGTCCGGTCGACCCCAGGAGAATCCCCCCCCAGCGTTCGCCCGACACGGTGGGGCCATCCCAGGCCCCGGCGCGCACGCCCAGCGAGGCGCCGAATCCCCGCCGGCAGAGCTTCTCGGCCGCGGTCCCCTCCAGCAGCAGGCCGTGGCCGAGCAGCCGGCGCACATCCGCGTCGGGA
This sequence comes from uncultured Lentisphaerales bacterium, assembly GCA_964451945.1. Lineage (GTDB taxonomy): Bacteria > Verrucomicrobiota > Kiritimatiellia > RFP12 > JAAYNR01 > JAAYNR01. The sequence continues at coordinate 211 of CAYVKQ010000073.1, read as the reverse complement.
AACTGATCCACGTCCTCCCCCGTGAGCAGCGCGGGCAGGTCGGGCATCCGGGCGTAGTTGCACGGCAGACCGAGCACCCCCAGCACCGCGCCCCAGGTCTTGGCCGAACCGCACGCGCCGAAACGGTCCGGCGGCGGGTTGAAGGGCGGCGCGGAGGGCAGGACCGCCGCGGCGTACCCGGCCGGCGCGCTGGCCTGGACGGCCTGGAACA
>CAYVKQ010000072.1:0-11645 GCA_964451945.1 uncultured Lentisphaerales bacterium | reverse complement strand
CACGGTCCGTCCCGCGATGACGCACCCGTTCGTTTCCCCGAGCCAGCCGGCAAAGGTGCGGGAAGCGTCGGGCGCGGCCGTCAGCGCGACGGACGCGCCGAGCCGCTGCCAGCCGCTGGCGGCGCCCGAGACGGCGCCGCCGGGCGTCGCCGCGACGGCGAGCCACACGTTGGTGCGCCACTGCCAGGTCACTGTCGAATCGGCGGCCAGGGTGAAGGGACCGGTGTCGCACGTGGTGCCAGCGGCCGGCGCGCTGCCGCTGCCGGTCCAGCCGGTGCAGACGAACTGACGCGAGGCCTCACGCACCGGTGTGTTGGTCATCGCGGCGCGCACCGTCGTCTGCGCCGCATGGCGGTAGGTCGCGACGGTCTCGTCGGCGCCGTGCACCGAGCGGACGATTAGGGTGCGGAACGACCCGGGGTCGGCGACGGCGAGCGTGAACGTCTTCTCATAGGCGAGATCCCCGCGGTCGGTGACACGAACCCGGATGCTGAAGCGGTTTTGCGCCGTATAGGTGATGGAGGTCGCGGTCTGCAACACGTGGGAACGGATGGCGAAGGCGCCATTGTCGGCGTCGCCGGCGCCGGCGACGAGTTCGTAGGAGAAGAACTCGACGGCGTCGGGGTCGGTCGCACCAAATTCCCCCACCGTCGTGCCGGTCGGCCGCTGTTCGGGAACGGTGGTGGAAGAGAGGATGATGTCGGTGGGCGCCTCGTTGACGTCGTCGACCGTCACGGTGAGTGGCGTTTCGTACGCCAGCCCGTCCGGGTCGGTGCGCCGGACGCGGACGGAATAGGTGGCCTTCGCCTCGTAATCGAACGGCGCGGCTGTCTTCAGTGTGTTGCCGTCGATCATGAAGGAAGCGTTGTCGGCGCCGCCCGCGCCCGCGGCCAGAGTGTAGCTATAGGTGGCGGCGGGATCGGCGTGCGGTCTGGCAAGAGTGCCAACGACCGTCCCCGCGGGCTGATTCTCGTCGACACGCGCCGGTTCGAGACTCGTGTCGGTCGGATCGCCGCCGGCCTGCCACTCCTGAAAGACCGAGGCGCCGTCGCCATCGGGATCGCTGAAATCGACCGAGCCATCGGCGGGGAGTCCCCGCGCCACCAGCCAGGCGGCGGGGATGCGTTCCGCCACCCCCTCGCCCGTGCAGGCGCCGGAGACGCTGCCGCCGCCTTCCAGCGCCGCGACCGCGGTCCCGGAGTAGGATGCGGCGGCCGTCGGGGCGAATGTCACCGGCACCGCGACCGACCCGCCCGCGGGGACCACGCCGCTCCAGGCGCCGCCGAAGGCGGCCGGCAGGGCGAGCCCCGTCACGACGGCGGCCCGGTCGCCGGAATTGAGCAGGCGCAGCGAACGGGTGGCGACGGCGTTGAGCGTGACCGGCCCGAAGGCAAGCGGTCCAACAACGAGTGTCGCCGGGGATGCGACGCCCGTCCCCGAACAGGCGACCGTCACCGCGCCCGTCACCGCCTCGGCAAGCACGGTCACGACGCCGGTGTACGCGGCGGCCGCTGCGGGCGAAAAGGTGACGGGGACGTCCCGCGCCGCGCCGGGGGCGAGCGCCCCCTGCCAGCCACCGGTGAAGCCCGCGGGGCAGAGGACGGCCTCGACCCGCACCTCGGCGTTGCCGTCGTTGTGCAGGCGCAGCGCGCGGACGGCGGAACCGCCGGCGGCGACCTCGCCGAAAGCGAGCGACCCGCTCGCGCGCAGGCGGCGCACGGCCGGCTCTCCCAGCAGCTGGAAGCGGGCCTCCGCCGACGAGGGTGGAACCTGAAGCGTCTGGGATGCCGGCTGGAAGAGGCGGGTGTCATCCACGGGACGCACCGTGTAGGTCGCCGCGGTCAGCCCCGAGAGGCTGAATTCACCCTGCGCACCGGTAATCAGATCGGCCACGAACGCCCCTTCCGCCGTGGTCACCTGCACTTGAACGCCGCCCACGCCGCCGCCGGCGCTGTCGGTGATCCGCCCCGCCAGCGTGTAGCCGTTGGCGGATGAGTCGGGCAGGACGAAATCGGCGGTCTTCTCCGTACCTTCGAAGACCACGACCTGCACCGGGGGCGAGAAGGCGAGGCCGTCGGGAGGCGTCACGACGAAGGTGCCGCTGGGAAGGAAGTCAAAGGCGTAGGATCCGTCGGCCGCCGTCGTCGTCCACTCGGCCATCTGGCCCGAGAGGCGGACGACCGCCCCGGCGACCGGGCTACCGATCTCGGTGGTCAGGCGGCCGCTGATCCCGGGATAGCGCTGCAGCAGTGGAGCGGTGGCAGGCGCGTCCGCGACCTGGTGCGACATGCCGCGGTAGAGGGTGTTCAGCGCCTCCTGGCGCCACTGCGTCTTCATCGCGAGGCGCCAGGCGGGGTACTCGACGCCCCACACGCCCTCGGACTGAAGCCGCGAGATCAGCGTTCCCGGCCCAAGCTGGCCGATCTTTTGCGTCACCTCGGTCATAAAGGCATTGAACGCGCTTTCGGACATGGCGAGATACGTGGCGCGGTTTACCTCCATGTCGTTGTAGAGGTCCAGCAATTCGTAGTAGGTCGCGGTTTTACCGCTGAACTTCTCGATCGCCGCCATCAGATTGACGGAGCGACAGCGCTCCGGGGGGCGCACCCAGCGCGGCTCGCCATAGCTGATCAGGTAGTAGCGGGTGGGATCGCCGTCGGTGAGGTTCTGGTACAGGTCATACTGCGACACCAGCGTCTGGCCGATTCCCTGCTTGAAATCGGCCGCGATGTTCGCCCAGCTCCAGCCGCCCGACTCGTAGCGGCCCGAGAGGGCGAGGCGCCAGTTCTCCAGATCGAGCGCGTCGGCCACATGGGCGTTTTGCGCGATTTCCAGGCGCCGCTCCAGAGCCAGTTCCTGCTCGCGGAAGTCGTACAACTGTTGCAGGATGCGGAGGCGCTCGTTCTGTTTGGCGTCGGCCGTCTCCTGCGCGTCGATCTTCTCCTGCAGATAGGGAAGGTTCACCGCATGGATCAAAACCGGAATCTCCACGCCATTCACAAGGTAGATCTCGGCCGCGCGCTCGACCTTGAATTCCGGACGCTGGTGCAGACGGTCGAACTGGGTCAGCGCCGCGAGCACATAGCTCAGGCTGTTCTCGTAATTGAAGCGGAGCGACACATAGCGCTGCCACTCCGCCTGCATCCACTGCTTCCGCTCCGACAGCCCCGCGGCGAACGCCTGCGCCGGTGGTTCGAGAAATCGCGATTCGGTTTCGAAGTCGCCGGCGACGTCCTCCGTTTCCCGGTCGCGCGTGGCGATCACGGCAATCACGTCGGCCAGGTTCCGGAGGTTTCTCTGCTCAAACCGCTCCGTCGTCGTCCAGGAGGCGGGAATCGGGACTTCGTCCTCATAATTCCAACTGCCCATCCAGAGCTGGTAGGCGTCGAGGGCACCGGCGCGCGCCTGCAGGGCGTTGATCCGCGCCAGCGCGCTGTCGAGAAACCGCTGCGCGGCGCCGCTGACGTCGAGCAGGCGTCCGGCGTTGGCGGAAAACTGGTCGCGCACGGGGGCGTAGAGCGCGTCGTTCGCCCAGGGGGTCGCCGTCTTGAGCGTCTCCTGGAGTTCGGCGTAGACATCGCCGAAGTTGGACTGCGTCTGGGAGAAGTAGCGCCGGACCTGCTCCGGGACCGGCCGCGACCACAGGGCGGAGGCGTACAAGGCCAGAAACTCGCTTTTCTCCGCCTGCAACGCGCTTTCCAGCGCCCGCGCCTCGCCCATCAGTTGGTTGTACCGGTCCGTGCACTGCTGGTACATCGACGCCCAGATGTCGAACGGCTTCGCCCCGGTGCCGGTGATTTCGATGCTGCCCGGACCCGGCTTGGCCGCGACCTGCTCTTCGAGTGCGTCCACCCGCGCCTCGCCCCGCTCCTGCCGTTCCTCGCGGATCCGCTGGTTCATCTCGTTGATCGTTGCCGCATAGCCCTCCAGCATGCTCCGCTTCGAGGTGACATTGGCCGCGGCGAGGTTGGCCATCCGCTCGATCTCGGCCAGCATCGTCTCGATGCGCAGGATCAGATCGCCCGGCGTGGGCGGCTTGCTGCCGGGATTCTGGCGTTCGTTGAGAAACGATTTGAGGTCCTCCTTGAAGTTGTGAATGGCCACCACCAGTTCGCTCATCGGCTGCGAACCGTGGGTGATGAATCCCGTCATGAAATTGTCGACGATGATCTTGATCAGCGGCCCCGAGATCCCCTTGACGGCGATCGAGACCTGGTCCCATTTGACGCCCGTCAGCGTCTGGTAGAGTTTCCGGCCGATCTCGTAGTCCTCGCGCGCCTCGGCGGCCAGGACGGAGGCGCGCCGGTACGCAGCGGAATCCCGCACCTCGGGATAGTCGGAAAAGATCGCCGGCAGGTCGAGGTAGGCGCCGGGACCGAAGAGCGCCGCCAGCTCGGGGTAGTCCTTGGCCATGCGCCGCGCTTTAAGCTCGTCCACCAGCGCCGTCCAGCCGGCGGCGTCGTTGTAGTAAGTGGCCATGGCATCGCTGCCGGCACTGCCGAAATCGGCGCGGCGTCTGTTGAGCTGCCAGCCGTAGGCGCGAATCAGGCGCATGCGGTCTCCGGCCGAGAGTTCATCCCACAGCCGCTGGTTGATCCGCGCCCCCACCTGGTCGGTGCGGTATTCGGTGCCGTTGCGGCGGATGACGGCGTAGGTGCGGAAGCCGTCGCTGACCCCGCTCACGAACTCGGTCGCGGCCAGACCCGGCAACGCGAGAGCCGCCGACAACAGGAATCCCCCCAACACGAGACGCATGGTCATAGAATCCCTCCCGGTATTCGCGGCAAACACTCGTTTCACAAGGTCACGTCCGTCACCATAGCAAAGGACGCGAATCACTGCAAACGGTGAATGTTGCGCCCGGGTTGCAGCGGGCGGTGATTCTGCTATACTTCTGCCGTCGAGGTACGAACAAGGAAGGAGGCGCGGCCATGGCTGACTGGCGCAATGAATTGGGCAAGATCATCAACGGCAAGGGGAGCGCTACGCGCGCCGAGATCGAGAATGCGCAGTTCGAGGCGTTCCTGAAAGGTGTCGCCACCCCCGCGCTGCGCCAGGTGGCGGCCGAGCTGACGCAGTACGGGCGCGACGCCGCCATCCGCGAAGCGCCTGCCAGCGTCGTGCTGACGGTGCGCAAGGACGGGCTGGAAGAGATCACCTTCCGCGTCATGAAACGCTATGTTTCGAGCGGCATCGTCCCCTATGCCGAGGCGCGCATCGCCAAGGGAACCCGCTACGCGCGGCACGACGTGACCTTCCGGGAGACGCCCGTCGCGGCGGTCGGCGAGATCACCGAACAGGACGTCATCGCCAGTTTTCTGAAGATCTACCGCATGATCCACGAGAGCGACGCGCAGGCATAGGCGCCGCGCGTAAAAGCCCTTCGCGGATGAAGACGACCAGGCAGTCCTTTTCTGGAGCGGCCACGTTTGTCGTGTTCCGACGCAGCCATGGCGGATCGCCACGGAGCCGGTCATGGACGCCTGCACGCTACCGGCCGCAGCACTTCTTGAACTTGCGGCCGCTGCCGCACGGGCAGGGATCGTTGCGGCCGACCTTGCCAGCGGCCGGGTGTGGATTGGCTGTTCCGGACGACGCATTCTCCGCGCCGTGGGAGGGGAGAGACGTGGGTGGCTGGTCGTCGAAGGCTGGCCGTGCGTCAGGCACATGCCACGGATCATCATCCCAATCGCACTCGCCGGCAACCTTCTTCGCCTCCGCCTGCAACTGCGGGAGGACGTTCCGCGGCAACCCGGGGTACCAGGCATCGTTCTCTCCGTCGCGCTCCCACTCCTGCATAGATGCCTGGCGTGCGATGCGGTTGAGGGTCAGGAGACTGCGCGGCACCCGGTGCGACCGCGCCAGTGCCTCCAACCGCGAACGGAGCTCGACCGGGTGGAGATTGCACGCATCCTGAACCAGTTGCCCTGTGACCAGGAAATCGTATCGTGCACGCGCATTCGCCGTGCACAGCAGGGTGTCGAGAACGGCTGTGTAGAAGGAGAGCGTCGTGGCGCGGCCGAGGCCGCAGCGCAGCGACAGAATGGGGACCGCGGCGGCCGCGACGGCGCGGACGATCCCTTCGTTTCGTGGATTGAAGATCGTGTCGCGCAACGGAGCCAGTTCACCATCGCAGACGGCGGCGAACATGGCGGCCAGATCGAGGAGCGGGTGGTCGCCCGGGCCGGTGTTGCACCGGAGGAACTGCGGATTCTGCAGCAGGCGGAGCGCAAGCGGGTAGGCGCGCGTGTCGCGCCATTCCGCCAGCAGCATCAGGGCCGCGCGGCACCCCTGTGCGGTTGCAAAGGAAATTCGCGTCCGGCGTCCGGTTGCCTCCTGCAGATAGCGGAGCAGGCACGCTGCGCCGAGAGCAGGCTTCGCAACGGCCCACTCCATCTCCAGTGAGCCGTTGCGAGTGAAGTTGTTGAGCGCCCACCGGGCGTTCGGGTACCAGGCACGCACGTCGGCGGCACTGACGGGCGTATCCAGCGCATACGGCCCTGAAGGGGGAGGGCGCAGCGTGATGCGGTCGGGCAGCACGAGGGCGCGCACCTCCGCCGGAATGTCTTCCGCCTCCGGATCCGCCCCGGCGGGACCGGGGCTCTGCCCGCCGGACGTTCCGGGTTCCGCCGCCGGGGTGGCGGCGGGAGGTGGTTCCGTCCGCGGCGGGGTGTCTGCCGTCTGCGGCGGTTGCGCGGCGGGTGCTGCAGGCACGGCGGGCTGTACTGGCGCAACTGTCCGGGAGGCTCCGGAGCCGGCGGCGCTGGCCTCGGCAAGGGTCTTGCGCAGGTCGATCAGGTGCGCCGCGAAATGGGCGAGGCGCGTGTTGTCCCGCTCTCCCGCCAGCGTCTCGATATGGAGCAGATCCAGAATGTTGACCCAGGCGGTTTCCTGCAGGATATCCATGCAGGGGTTGGGCACATAGAAGCCGCGGCTCAGGCGGAGAAAGAGGTGGCGGCTGCCAGCCCCCTGCCGCGACACCTCGTGGCCGGCGAGCGCCGCCGTGATGGCCTGGCGCGAGCGGCGGCGCGAAGGGATGACGTTTTCGGGGAAGTCCTCGAGCTGGCGAACGAAGTCGCCGGTCTCGAAGCCCGGCATGTCCGTATGGATCTTGGTGCGGAGGATGGTTTCGAAGAGGGCGAGCATCGCGTGCAGGAGGAAGAACTCCATGCGCTGGCTGTCGATCTTTACCAGACGCGCGCCGATGCGCACCGCGAGGGCGGGCGGGCAGAGGTGCGGGTAGAGCGCACCGAGGATGTTTTTGGCGTACTGAGGATTCAGGAACGCGGCGCGCAGTGCCAGTTGCAGTGGAATCCGGCCCCAGTTGTCGACCGCGAAAAGGCTGGCGCCGCGCCGCGCGAGTTCGGCGGCGAGGGGCTCGATGCCGAACTGCGCGGCAAGCATCAGCGGCGTCTGGTTGAGCGGGTTGCGGAAGTCCGCGCCGTACTGTTCCGTCTTGCGCAACAGGTCGCGGAAGCCGCGCTGGTGGTAGTCCGCGCCATACCGCTGCAAGGCGCCGTTGCGCGCGGCCTCGGGCTGCGCGGCGGGTCTGAACCCGGAGCGGAGGAGATCGTGCAGCAGGGGGGTGACGCTGTAGGTCGCCGCGTAGTCGAGCAGCAGCCGCTGCGCCTTGAGGTTGCACCGGGAAGGGTCGAGTGCCTTGCGCGCCAGCTCTCCGACCGAAGCCGGAGTGAGCACCTGCCAGGGCACGGGCTCCATGCGCAGGATCGTGCGGCGGATCGCCTCGACCTGGTCGCCCTTGCCCTGGCGTTCGAGCCGCAACGCCTCTTCGCGCCACTCCGCGTCGCTGGAGGCCTGCTCGGCCAGGCCGCCGGTGCCCGTGTCGACAGGCAGGTTCAACAGCCGCAGCAGCGGGTGGTCGCTTTCGCGCTCCAGCACGTAGACGTTGGCGATCGCCCGCGTGAGCGCCACATAGAGGGCGTTGATGAAGAACTTGCAGGCGTCGAGCGACTTGTCGCTCTTGTCGCGCGTCCGGCCGTAGGCGTAGTCGGTCTGCAAGTCGGCCGCGGTGACTCCCTCGGCGATCTCGCGGAAGATCCGCGACTGGCCGGAGACGAAGCCGGGCATGATGATGTTCTCGTACTCCAGTCCCTTGGCCTCGCGCACGCTGAAGACGAGGGGGGTGTGGAACGCGCGTCGCGCATCGTCCTTGTCCTCCTCCCGCAGGACGATGACGGCAAAGCGCGCAGAGCGGCCCGTCTTGCGGTCGAGGTCGCGGCGGATCTCGTCGGTGTCCTGCAGAAAAGCCACCCTGCCCGGCCGGTCGGAGACGGGTTTAATGAGGTAATGGCTCTCGCGGTCGATCGATCCGAACCGCGCCTGCTTGATCCGCAGCAACCGGTTGGCCACTTCGGTAACGGCGGGCGCATTGCGGTAGTTGGCGTTGAGAATGCGAACCACATCTCCCCGCGCATCCGAGCGATGGTCGTGGAAGAAGCTCTTCACGCCGGCCCACGAGAAGAAGTTCGGGTGAACGATCTGGTTGGCATCGCCGCAGAGGACGAATTGGCCGGGATGGCGCAGGGATTTCAGCACCAGGCTGAGCTGCACGGCGGTCATGTCCTGGACCTCGTCGGCGACCACGAAGTCGTAGGCGGGACGGCAGCGGGCGTGGTGTGCGTGGCAGACGAGGTTGAGGTCGTAGCAGCCGCTGGCAGGAAGGAAGGCCAGGTAGCGCTCAAAGAGGTCGTAGACGGCCGGACGCGTCTCGGCAGTGAAGATGGAGCGACGGACACCCAGCGCGAGGTAGTCCTCCCGCGAGAGGCAGGGACGGTCGGGTGCGGAGCCGGAGAGGACGCCGTTGAACTCCTCGTGGAGCGCGTGGGCATCCTTCACCGGAGATGCGCCGCGGTAGCGGCTGAACCAGGCGGCAAAGGCGGCAAAGGTCAGCGGCTGCCCTTCGGGCGTGCCGATGGACTGGACGAACTCCGCCAACGAGAGGAAGGAGACCTCCTGTGCGTCGTTCTCGTAGTGGTGGGCATAGTAGATCGTCCGTGCGTTGTCCACCAGGTAGGGCGAGTGGGTGACATAGAGCACCTCGCCGGGGAGCTGGCGCAGTTTTTCGAGCGTCAGGACGGTCTTGCCGCTGCCGGCGGAGCCGATGAGGATGAGGGGTGGCCGCTGCAGCAGAGCGGCGTCTTGTTCCGGGTCGAACGAGAGGATGCGGTCGAGCACATGGAACCGCGGCACGGCCGCATTCACATAGGTCAGGGGGACGGCGTCCCCAGCGCACAACGCCTCCGGGCCGGCGAGCGGCTCGAGCTTCGACTCGTCGATGCGCGCGCCGCGCAGGAAGCGCGACGACGCATACGCGTGGTTGCGCACGATTTCCAGCAGCAGCAGGCAACGCTCGCCGCGGCAGTCGCCGTAGCGGAAGATCAGCCTGTCTGCCGCCGACAGACGCGCGCGGTAGTACGGTCCGGGTGTGAGTTTCTTGACTTCCGCCGCGGCGAAGTTTCCCGCTTCGAGCTGCTCGACGGTACGGGCAAAGGAGGCATCGAGGCCGCTGGTATCGAGAGAATTGTGGCGAAGTACACGCATGTGGTCGCGGAGTTGCCTGTGTGGCTGTCCCTGAAAAATGAGCGCGCCAACAGTCATCTTCGCTCATCCAAGGGAGGTTACATTCAAAGAGGACTTGAAAATATCAGTATCGCCATGCCTTGTCCAGCGTGGGAATGGCTTTGCGATGCCCCCCCTCTCGCAGTGCCCGCAAATCAAAAAAGTCGAGGTTGCGTCCGTGCGACGGATGTGGTATTTTAATTGCCCTTTTTTTAGAAAAACAGCCGCTGAAAGGACACTTGCATGAGAGCAGCACATCTGTCCAGCCTGGGACTCATCATCCTTGCCGCCGGTGTGGCATGTGGGCAACCCATGACGAATGCCCAGGGGGACTTGGCGCGGGCGCTGCCGGCGGACGAGGTGACAATCCTGAGCCTCGTGGCCCGCGATTACGGCCTCGAAGGCGACAAGTTCAAGCTCCTGCTGGCCATCCGCAAGGTGGAAAACGGCGGTCCCGGGGTGGAAATGGGAGTCGCGTCGGACTATCCGCGGCACCGGGCGCGGCGCCATGCCGGCAATCCCGCCAAAAGCCTGCGCGTGCAGGCACAGTGGGCAGCCGGCACCATCCGCAGGCACTACACAGGCGATCTAGACGCGTTCGCCAAACGCTATTGTCCGCCCAAATGGGAGCACTGGCGGAATCTGGTCACCCATTGGATGAAGCGCGGATAGGGCCTGCCCGAATGCGGTAGACTCTGTTGCCATTCTTCATTTGTCCGGTCCCCGCGAAAAAACACAAAAAAACCATTGACGCTATTTCGGCATTGTGGTACCGTTTATCTCGTTTCAAGGAAAACCAGGCAACGTTATGTCCGCACCCGTCAAAATCTCAGAAGCCGCCTCCCTCGCGATTCACGCCTGTCTCTGGCTCTCGTCGGACCCGGAGACCTATCACCCGACCCGCGAGATCTGCAGTGACCTCCACTGTTCGCAGGCCCATCTAGCCAAGGTTGTTCAAGCGCTCGCCCGGGCCAGCCTGATCGATTCGCAGCGCGGACCCGCCGGCGGCGTTCGCCTCGCCCATCCGCCCTCGCAGACCACCCTGCTCGCCATCTACGAGGCAATCGAGGGACCCACCGTGACAACCGGCTGTCTCCTCCCCGACGCAGTCTGCCAGGGCAAGGCTTGCGTGATCGGCAAGGCGATCGCAGACCTCAACTGTCAGTTCGTCACCTTGTTGCGCGCGACGAGCCTCGCGGGCATCCGTCACCATCTCGGGAAAGGAAAGGCATGAAACGGAAGATTGTCACGATCGACGAAGAGAAATGCACCGGCTGCGGGCTTTGCATCGCTGCCTGCCACGAAGGGGCGCTGCAGCTCGTGGACGGCAAGGCGAAGCTGGTGACCGACAGCTACTGCGACGGGCTCGGCGCCTGCCTGCCCGCGTGTCCGGCCGACGCCATCCACATCATCGAGCGCGAAGCCGGTGCCTTCGACGAGGCGGCCGTGGCCGCGGCGCGGCTCGCCGCCTCCCCTGCGCCGCCGTCGCCGCTCCCCTGCGGCTGCCCCGGAACGATGGCGAAGACGCTGGCGCGGAAGCCAGCCCCGGAGCCGGCGGCGGCGGACACCGCCGCCGTGACCGAATCGCGACTGGCCAACTGGCCCGTGCAGATCAAACTCGTGCCGGTTCACGCCCCGTACCTGCAACACGCCGCGCTGCTGATCGCCGCCGATTGCACCGCCTTCGCCTTTCCCGACATCCACCGGCGGTTCATGGCCAACAAGGTCACGTTGATCGGCTGTCCCAAACTCGACTCGGGCGACTACGCCGAAAAGCTGACAGCGCTCTTCCAGGCCAACGACCTCCGCAGCGTCACGGTCCTGCGGATGGAGGTTCCCTGCTGCGGCGGCATCGTCGAAGCGGTCAAGCGGGCGCTGGCCGCCAGCGGCAAGGTGATCCCCTGGCGGGTCGTGACCTTCGCCACCGACGGAACCCTTCTTGAAGACGAATGACGATTCGCCATCACACCACCACCAACAACAACAACAACAACAACAACCAGGAGTACACCATGAGCGACATGTTCTGTTTCCAATGCGAGCAAACCGCGGGCGGCAAGGGCTGC